>JAJRUG010000043.1 GCA_024277915.1 Gammaproteobacteria bacterium | reverse complement strand
TTATCGAGAGGCACAAAAATCCCCGACCGCGCCGCAATAACCACGTTTACCTTTCCGGCCCGTATTCTTCGCCACTCATCGAGCCTCTGCGCCGGCGTCAGGCCGCTGTGAAAAAGTGCCAGTCCTCCGCCCAGTCGCCGGAGAAAACGGCGGGCCGATTGTGGAGTGAGTGCGATTTCGGGCACCAGTACCAGTACGCGCTTGCCCTGCTTCAGGACTTCGGCAATCACTCGCAAATAGACTTCCGTCTTTCCTGAACCGGTACCTGTGGCCACTAAGGTAGTCTTGCCGGCATGAATGGCGCGGAAGGCTTCCTCCTGGTGCCCGTACACCGTGGGGTAAGGTGATAGCTGACGAATATGCGGGTGCAGTATGCCTTCCTGAACCAGTTTCTCCAGGGTGGTACCCTGACGAAAGATACGGGATAGGGAAATATACGGGCCCTTGAGCAGCGGCGTATTGCGTGTGTGCTCCAGGTTTAGCAGCGAGCGCATCTGCTGATACAGACCCTGGTCAGCGAAGGCATAGGTGCTCAACTGGTAGCGAAGAAAGTCACTGACCACCTGTTCGGTGTAGGTAATCGGATTTAACATATCGCTATCCTTGTTGTAATAGGACACACCATTAGAACAGGGCACCCTGAGAATTCTTCGGCGTATACGACGCAGCGTCTTCCTCTACCGGTTCTGCACGCTCATCCGCCGTTGGCAGTGGCACAATGCGGCGAATCAATTCGGCATGGGCTTCGCATTCCGCCCAGGAACGCTCTATATCCTCGCTCAACTGCCAGTCATAGAAGCGTGGACCCAGGAGTGAGGCGACTGGTTGGTGTTCCTGCGCGCGGTCGTCATGCCCCAGACCATAGTCGGCCAGACGCAACGTTTCGGGAATTAACCAGCCTTGTCCGTCGTTCTGATTCAGGAAGGCGTCAAGACCTATATCCTGAAGATCGTGGAAGGCGATAATAGACAAAACCGTATGGCGTAGTTCGGGGGCTACGTTTTTTCCAGCGCGCCAGAGACCCTTAGGGTTTAATGTTTTAGCCATATCACCTGATAGGTGTGACAACGGTCGATCGCAGCCCTCTAAAACCAGCTTCACCTCGGATAGTGAAAGCCCATAAATTGCAAACATAGCGACATCAACTGCCACCCTATATCGCAGCCGTTCATGACCAGTTAACACAGCCCTTTCTACTTTGTGTCCCACAGAAATCCTGCTAATCGAAAAGGCTGGATGGCCTGCTGTAATCAGTGAAAATGCTTTCTCTGCCACCGCGATAGGAATTGAATCAAGCTGAGGTAGAGGACATTCCTCAGCGATGAAGTAATTAATGGTTAACCCGCCAAGCCGATTCCGGATTGCGTAATCGAACGCAAAAGAATTCAAACATGCAATTAATTTTAGAGCAGATACATCTCCACCTTTCGACATTAACAAGGGGACTTTATTTCCACAGGGGGCGTCCCAAACCGCAGATGAGATCATAGTTCGCGAGTTGGTGGCGGAACTCACATCCATATAACATGGCTTTAGTCCTCGCACGGACTTCAGAAGCCCGTTCTTGTCCTGTGCAGAAACATAGTCATCAACACCCATCAAATACTGCGGCTCAATCACCTTGTTCTCAAAAGGAATATCCCGCCACACCGCCGAACGACCTTTACCGCTCACCCACCCCTTCTCACTGAAGTCGAACTGCCCGATCATACGACCTTCGTACAGCGGCAACGCAACATTCTCAATCTCCTCCGCCGGTATTGCCTTACTGCCATCACGAGATAAGACAAGCCCATACTTACGATCCAGTATGTGCTCCGGGCCAACGTAGTCGCGCCACGGCCCCTTGAGCCAATGACCGTATTCATCCGGCTGGTAGCCCTTCTCCTCCCACTTGGGACGTGGAGGGAATAGTTTTGAATCGTTGGTCATGTGAAACTCAGTGGCATACTTAATACCCCAGCCACGCTCACTCTTATCGCCCAACAACACACCGTTGGCGTAAATCTTCTGCAACACGCGCAGATCTTGTTCCGAACGTATCTCCAGAATGGCCTTGGAATAGGGTGAAAACTCCTCTACCCGTGCGCGGGGATAGGCAAGCACATACCGTTCAGCCACTTCCCAATCATCGACATTGCGGTGCATGAAGGCGGCACGTATTGCCTGCGTGTCACCACCTTTCTGGATGATGAGTGGACAGAATTTAAAAGAGCGGTGAATGTCGAAAATGCCTTCGCGGTTTTCAAATCCGAACAGCCACTGCCAGTCACAGCGGCTGAGAAACAATTCACGCAGCGCGGTGGTACCCTTGTCGGTGTAGATACCACTGGGCGCGATCATTCCCAACCTGCCCTGCTCGCACAGTAGCGCATGACTCAATTCCAGGAACATCTTGTAGGTGTTGAGATCTGCCGAACCTTGATGCAAAAAAGGATGTTCACGATCGGCAAAGCCAGGGCGCTGGTGACGGCGCTTACGCCATTTGACGTGCAACTGTTCTGATGCCTTAAAGCTATCTCTTCCACGCCCGCCAAAATTTAGATCGTGCTTCTGCTTGCCATTAGCATCTTCGGTGATGTGATCACCAAAGGGGATGCCGCTGTATTTCACCCAATTAGACAGCCCCTTGAGCTTGGCGGTATAAGCCAGCCAGGCATGCTCCACGTCGGCCCACTCCCTGAAATACTCCAGCTGTTTGGCCAACGCCTCCTGCTTACCATAGGCACGGTAGAGCGGATCAATATTAGAGAAAAACTCCTTGGAGTTGGGTTTCTGGATTTCCCAGGGCGGGTTACCCAGCACCGCATCGAAACCCGTTCGTTCTGGTGTGTATACATCCGGAAACTCCAGCTCCCAATGAAAGAACTGGTGGCTGACAGCTACCTGCCGTGCAATGTCCAGGGCCACTCCTGAGGGAGGATCGAACTCTGTGGGTGGCGGCGCCTTCTCCATCGCAGCACCAGGCCAGAACCAGAGCGCACACCAGAGGTCCATGCGCGCCTTGAGGGCATGATAATGCGGATTTTCCAGCACCTGTTCGTGGTAAAGCCTGGCGCGGGCCTCGGTCTCGTGCATCGGCAACTGATGCAGTTGCTCTAACACGGCGAGCAGCTCGCTGTGCACATCCGTAACACGCTCGTCTTTATCCAGCCGTAACTGACCATGCATAGCAGCGACAAGTTCCTTCTGCACCTGGGGCTTACGTGCCTTGATAGCAGCGGTATAGACATCCCCGCGTTTCTTGCCCTTGCCATCGGTGTAAAAGTGGTTGATCAGATTGCCGGGCTTGTTTTTCTGGTAGTCCTTGTCGCCTCCGTCACGTTCCCAGGCCATGGCCGGATACTCGCGGAAGGTATCGAACCAGGCACCTACCAGGGCATTACCGACTTTCAGTTTGTGATCCAGAAAACCAAACGGCAGGCTGCGGTCCATGGTTTCCACCCACAGCGCCATGCGGCCGAGTTCCACCGCCAGTGGATCAAGATCAACACCGTAGAGACAACGTTCGACCAAATGACGTTTGAGCTGGGCACGCAAGATATCTTCGAAACCTTCATGCTCCGGTGGTAACGGCAACAGCTGTTCACTTAGTCCCTGCGCTGCCTGGCCATCGGCCAGTCTGGCAATGGCACCATCCTGGCGACGTTCAATGCGCTGATAATGGTAGAGCGACTGCACCAATGCATTGGTGAGATAACGCAAGGCACCCACGAGGAAGGAGCCAGAACCCATGGCCGGGTCGCAGATCTTCAGAGCGAGAATCGCTTCAGGCGTATTTGGCTCCCACTCGACCACGTCTTCGAGGCCAGTGCGTGAGTTTACTTCCGTCCGCACCGGTAAAAAGGCTAGCGGTTGCAGGGTACGCCGCACGGTGGGTGCGGCGAGCTGTGGACGGGTGTAGAAAGTGCCCGCACCTTTACGCGTGCCACCCCAGCGCACCAGGTAGAACTGACCGGGTGCTACCAAACGGGCGCAGAGCTGTTTGGCGGCTCGGGTGCGTGCGTGCTGATACTCAGCTGCATCCGCCACCTTCTTCCCCCGCGGTTTTTTGACCAGGCCCGCGATTTCTGCTGCGTGTTCCAGCCAGGCCTGGGCTCGGACGAGGTCATCTTCGCTTAGCGCGATTTCGGTATCATCAGTGCCGGAGGTTTCTTCTTCGGAAACATCGGCGGCCGTACTGTTGTCGGGCGTCTCATCCGCCACCTCATCGCCCTCGACTTCTGTCATATCGACGGTGGACTCTCCCTCAACGGCTTCTCCCCCTTCTCCGCCGTCATCGGTGGGCGATGTGTCTTTCTTCTTCATCTCCGCAAACAACTGCTTGAGGGTTTTATCATCCATAGTTTCAAGGCGCGACAGCGTTAGTGCTGGCTGGCGGCCGATGTTGAGGAAGATCACCGGATCGTTGGAGTCAGCCTGCTTGAGCTCGTAATCAAGGAGACCTTCATAGAGGATGCCGATGTACTCTGAGGACAGGGCGGAAAAATCCACCGGCCCATCAACCCAGGTGTTGCGCCGACCCTGGCGTACGCGGATGCGTGTACGAGTGAGCAGTCGCAGGATTTGCAGCACCTGCCGATCAGTTATCGCGTTGTCAGCTCCTTCCAGAAGGGCGAGGGCTCGCAAGACACTGTCCGTGCTGTCTGTTTTACCGGGCTCGAACAAGCCGCCACTGTATTGGGGGATCGGCAAGGCCGAATGGGCGGAGCCTTGATAGATCAGATTGAACAGTGCGATAAGACGAGGCCAGGCGCTACGGCCCAATGCCAGCCGCTCGTTACCACGTCCACCGGCCCGACGGTCCAGTTGCTGGCGCAGCCCTTCCAGGCTGTAGGCGTGCTGATAAATCGGATTATCCACCGGCAACAGGCCACGGGCCTCGGCAAACAGGGTGATGATGCAGCGCATGATAATGCGCGTACCGGCTAAATAGAGATCGCGATAATCCAGTGTATTGCCAGCCTGTTGGGCCTGTTCAATGGCACTGTGCGAGGCCGTGATGAGCTCTTCCACTGATTGGCGCACACGCTCGCCGAGCACCGCAGAGAGCTCCGCCTGGCCTTTGCGCGAATCGAGAATGGCACTTAGTAGAACACTTTTTCCAGTGGCTGACGGTGCAAGCAATACTTCACGGTTGAGTAGCTGCTGCCATGCCGTCGCCTGCGCCCCGGGCTGGCCTTCTTCAAACCAGAGTTCGATATCCCACTCGCACCAGGCATCGTAATCCTGCCCGGCGTGCACAAGTCGCCACTGGCGACCGTTGGTGACCAGCGCCAGTGGTTGCTGTAGTCGGCGTAGCCACTCTACTACGCGGCCGAGCAACTGTCGGGAACGTCCGACGCCGAGACGGCCACTGAACTGGCGCGTGGCCCCCGCTTCCGGCACAAATACTGGAAGAATTTCGCCGTTGGGACCTTGCCAGATACGACGCGGCTTGATCAGCTCGCCGGTGTAACTGCGAAGCGCCCAGCGACTTCCCACCTGCTGGGCTTTTTGCCATTCCTCTTTAGACAGTCCTGAGAGATCCTCCAACAAGAAGTCCAACAGGGCTCCGAGACTCTCCTTTCCACCATCGAAGGCTGTGAGTGCACGGCGCATACGTTCTATCTGCCAACCGGGAAGTACCTCATGGTCCTCAGGGAAGCATTCAGAAATCTTGCCCGGCGCAATCAACAATCCACCGTGATTAAGAGAGGCCCACCAGTCGTTCCGCGCGTTCATGCAGATTCCGCCGGGAAACGGATTTCAATGGTCACCGGAAAGACCTGTGCATCTCCGCGCAGGCTGAAGCGGCGCGGCACGACATGTTTGAGGATACGTTCTTTCTCGGTTTTCAAGCGTTCTAGCAAATCACCGAAGTGGGCAGTCCGGCGTTTAAGCTCGTCTTCGAGGTCACGCAGCTCTCGTTCTGCTTTCTCATCAGCATCCTCCAGCAGGTCGAACTGCCGTACTGCCTCACGACGCTCTTCGATTTCCCGGCGCAGCTTGTCTATGCTCTGGTTACGCTGCAATGCGGCAACTTCGTTGATACGCCGCTCAAAGGCTTCTTTTTCGCGAGCCATGGCCTCACTACCGGCTTGCTGCAATTCACGCTGGATGCTGCCGGTGATTCGTTCACGGTAGTGATTTATGAATTTGCGCACATCCCGATCCAGTTCGTCCCAAATCTGCCTCGCAGCTTCCAATCTGCCATGAGCAAGCATACCGGGTACTGCGCCATAGTGGGGACCCGCATATGCCTCAAGTTGGCCCAATTCGCCGCCGGATACAGGGATCGCCAGGGTACGTGTCCAGTGGTGAAACGTCTCGCGCAAATCGTTAATGGCCATTTCTTCCACCGTGAGAAGAATCAGGGCATCTGCACCCGCTGGCACTGCGCCCTCGGTTACTGTCCAACGGCTGGGCGCTTGATACTCGGTCTGGCCACCAGGGAAGCGCAACCGGGCGAACGAAGCCAACGCCTGACGCAATAGCGGATGTCCCAGATGCAGGAGCACTGTATCAGGCGATGGTCGAAATACTGGGCGGCCATTGACTGACTGGATAAAGAATTGATTGTCGAAGACCAACCAGGGCATGGAACCGGCAACGCCACGATGTGCAGACAAGCGAAGATTATCATCTACTACAGCCTGCCAACGCGGTGGGAGCGGCATGCTCAGTCGCATACGTCCTTTGGCATCTGGACCGTCCAGAACTTCTCGGCTGGCACCAAGGCCGAGAGCCACACGCAGTGTTTCTTTCAGGTTTTCTGGATTCAAATCCAAATCAACCAGGAGCTGTAGCAATAATTGCTTTTCCTCTTCGCCATTTTCCTTAACAACAACTCGCGCATCTTCAGCGGAGGCACGCCGACCTGCGATCTGACGTTCGAGGTCGCCCAGCACGTCGTCATCTTCCGTGAGTTCCATCATGCGGCGCTGGAAAGCTGCATCAAAGATCTCGCCGACTGAGCCAAGATCCTCTCGGATGTCATTGACTTTTTCAATCACGCGAGCGACAAAGTTCAGGTCGGCATCGTCGTCGCTGGCGAAGTGGTGGATAGTGACATCGCGGGCCTGCCCATGCCGGTCGAGGCGGCCATTGCGCTGTTCAAGGCGTGAGGGATTCCAGGGGATTTCATAGTGCAACAGCAGACGCGCCGTGTGCTGAAGATTGAGTCCTTCAGACGCCGCATCGGTAGCTACCAGGATTCGAGCAGGAGAATCGGGATCATTGAACGCCAACTTGACCACTTCGCGTTCATTATCATCCATACCACCATAGAGCTGAATAACGGCCTCATCATCGGCGCCAAACTCAGCACTGAAGCGATTCACAATATAATCCAGAGTGGTCTTGTACTCTGTAAAAACAATCAAGCGCTCATCGGCATTCCATTCACCCGCATTTCGCAGGCGATGATTAATGAGCTCCAGAAGCCGATCAAAGCGCGCGTCTGACTTTGGTTTGCTCTTGACGACCGGTTGCTGGTCGAGCCCCAGCGTAGTGAGAGCCTCATCGATGGCGGTGATTTCTGCAGCCAACGACTCTGCGAACGGATGCATCCAGGCACCAACAACATGAGCGGCATGCTGTTCGCGACTTTGTCGCTCCTGGTCGTCATCAATATCTGCCTCGGTAGCGCGCTGTGCTGCAAGCACCTCGGCCGCTTCCAAACGTTCAACTTCGGCCAGACCCTCCTTAAAGCGCAACCAGCTGTCGGCGAAGGTGACCGGGCTGGAGAGCAAACGTTTACGTAGAATTTCGATGGCAAAATTAAGCACCATCCGCGCTGCCGGAGCGGCCCTGATCTTACCCTTCAGTGCCTTGCAGAATGTCCGGACAGAACGAGCCAAATCTTTTTCCGCCTTGAGCATGAACAGTGGCAGCGGTTCCAGGTAACGCTTGGCGAAACGCGGAGTACGGCCAGCTAGCGTGTCTTGCTCATTGATTTCACTTTTCAATCGGCGAATAAGTACATCACCGATCATCTGCCGTTCTTTATCGGTAAAATTTGGAGTCCGCGTGAAACGTACCGGATCGAGCTGTTCCAGTAATCCCGAGAAACAACGCGTATAGCCATTGTGCGGGGTGGCGGTCAGGAACAGTCGATGTTCAAACCATGGCGTAAGGGTACGCAACATCTGGGCAAGATCACTGTCCTCCCCAAAGTTCGACGGCATCAGATTATGCGCCTCATCCACGATCAGTAAATCCCAGGGCAATTGAGCATTGCCTCCGTGCTCCTGGGTGGCACGACATGTGGCAATGAATTGCTCTAATACATCCGGCTGACGAAGATAATGATAAGAGGTAATGATACTCGGCAACACACGCCAGGGATTGGCATCCAAACCCATGCTTTTTTGCAACTTGTGCGTAGCAGTCTTATCGACAATATCAAAACCAAGAGAGAACTTATCATCCATTTCCTGCTGCCACTGGTGACGCAAGGCTGCCGGCGTCAGTATCAACACACGGCGAATTCGGCGCTTGCGAACCAGCTCGGCAAGAATCAATCCTGCTTCGATAGTCTTACCCAGACCGACATCATCAGCGAGTAAAAGAGAAACGCGAGGCATACGCATGGCTCGCGCCAGCGGTACTAACTGGAAATCGTCTGCACTAATCGCTCCGTGCACCGGAGCCGTGGGCACGAGTTGTGAACGCTCATCAGGCGAATGAGCAGATAGAAACGGCGTTATAGCACTCCAGCGCGTTGCACGTTGCAGCGCCAAAAATTCTGACATCTGCATGGGTGGCTCAACATCAACCCGAGGCAACGCATTCGGCTCCAAAACAACCGGTGCACGCTCCCTTTCCCACAGCAAGGATTCCTCGGTATCTCCATCAGCATCACTGAACTCAACGGTAACCAGATGTAGCTGACTGGAAGTAGCAGGATCTTCAAAAGGCTCAACGGCAGCGATTACGCCACGGCGATTCCTGACCGTAGCTAGCATGCCTACTCTTGGAAGAGATGATTTAGTTGTCATCCGTAGAAGTTATTCTTTGTATCCGACAGGGTTGAAAACCATAAAGTCCACTATACTGCTCCCCCTTTCCAAAGCCGCCACAATTGCCTGTTCATAACTTGACTGCTAATCCCGGATTTACGAGCGTCTCCATAATGCACTAAATTTAGAGTATACAGCGAGACATCCCTTGTAAGTAACTAAGTAGCCGCCCATTTATCACGTGGCGAAACCACTGCCACCACAACATTTGCACGGCATATGTAACCCCCCTGTCCCCCCACACTTTTTACAAACAACGTTCGCAACCGTGCCGCCTTGCCCTGATACAACCGGCTTTCTATCCACAATATCTTCAACCTCATCCATTTTTATGATTTCGCCAATGTCAAAAGGATCGAATGACAGTCCATATGCCACCGCTAATCGATCATAGTCGTTCCCATCGATACCGGGAGCTTCCAGGTTATCGGGTTTTGGCAATCCCTTGTTGATTACGGGATACGGTCCCAGCGAACCTGCTACCGATAAAGTTTCCTGATAGAAATCGCATTTAGCCCCACCACCACAGAGAAACATTGGAACTCCCTTTTCCCAACACCGGGAGCGTGGATAACGCTTAGCCTTCGTATATCTGAGTATTTTCACTACTTGCGAAAGCACTTGATCTCTGAATGATCGATCCAGTTGATCAAGAGACCCTGCCGACTCCTGCAAAAGCTTTGCGAAGCGAGCTTTGTTTGGCACCGTTGCAAATGTATCCAGCTCCCCGGTTTCTGTTGCTGATTTTCCATTAATTCGGTGCCTCACCAAATAACGTGTTCCCAATGGTTTCACCGCCTTTGCAAAGATCGGAAACCGATCCTCTCCCTCCTTTTCATGTACATTGAATACTGTTGCATCCACGGTGCCAGCGCCAATATCAACCAAGAGGTGCATATCCGGCTGCCTTAGCGGTGATCGCACATAACCGGTAACCTGTGCTACAAACTCCGGGAATGGAGAGATAGCTTCTGAATCCAATTCTCCATTGTTCATCACCCCATTTACGTGCTTAACTCGCAACATCTGAGATACTTTCTTCAGCGTCACAGGTCCATCTTGTGCACTTACCCTCCACGCTACCAAGACCAATTGCCGATAAAGCTCGACTAAACTCTCGCTATGGTAATTATCCGTAGGCAACCCGATATTGATAAGCCAGTCAATATAGTTGGATTGATAATTCGTTCGCTGTTCATTTAATATATAGGCGCGAACCCTCCTGAGTACGAGCGCCAAAAACACACAAACCTCAACCTTGATCTTTTCAGATCGATCACCATTCAACAACCGCATTTTCAACTCTTTGACCTGACTCCCCTGATTGTCCGTTAGAGCGCACTCTCCTTGTTGATCTACCCAGAACGCACCAGGCAATAGGTATTCGTCAATCGCCCCCTTCCGATCGCTCCATGGCACCGCATAACGAATCCGTTCTTCCCCGACCACAACCTTCGTAAAAGCTGTTCCGAAATCCAATCCGCACACAAGTTGTTTGTGTTGGTTCTCTGGAGTGACTCCATGAAACTGTGTTTCGACGCCACTATAGAGAACTCTTTTGGACTGGCTTATGTGTTTACCCGTTCTAACCTCAGTGGATTCATTCTTCTTTTTTGGGATTTTCTTGACGAGAACCCCTTTAAATACATCCTTCCACGACATGGCGCCCCCCTATTGCCACTGAATTACCCCGCAGCAAACTTCAAACTGCGAACTGGTAAGGTTAGTCCTCTGGCGGAGTTTCTCGACCTGGACATCGAATCGCTCCTTGACCTTGCGAATTCTGCCTTCTGTAGGTGGAATCATCCGGGTGTTGCCCGCCAACCGGTATCTGCCAAGGATTTCGTAACGGGTTTGCAGTTGCCTGTCACGATGCCGCTGCGCCGACTCGATTTGAAAGTTGACACGGTCGGAATTTTCGTTAGTACGCTGCCTTCTTATTGATTGATAATCTGCCTCCAAAGCCTCGTTGCAGTCATCCAACGCGTGAACAAAGGTATCGATATCGATCGTATTTGAGACCGAAAGCCAATCGGTACCCAGCACCCTAGCTCGATTCAAAAGATCCCACGACTCCTCTCGGCTCAGTAGCTTTCCAGAGCAGATCTGTACCGCCCTTACCGGCAATTCTTCCTCGACCTTTATGCCAGTGAACACCCATCGACTCACAAAGAATGCGTATTCACCCTTCTCGAAATCTTTATTTTCATCTGCGCTTACTCGCACCGCGACAAGTGGGTAGAAAGCCTCATCCTTTGATTGCAGCTCATGACTCACAAATCGTATGAGTGGATGAAACTGGCTGATCAACTCCACCTTCTGTCTCGGATCACGAACCCTATTGACGAACAGGCTGCGGACAATCTCACCTGTTGCCAGCCTTGTCTGGCCATAAAGCTTTTTCTTCTTAATAAAATCATCAAGTGCCGCAGCGGCAGTGGCAGGCAAGCGTATATCAAATCGCAATTCATCCGATGCCAGCTGCGTGAATTCGTATCCCTGACAGTATTTTTCGAGGTAATCCTTCACATAAGCAACTAGATCCTGCTCAGTAATCCGTTTTTTGAATTGATGCGCCGCCTGAACTTCATCCAATATGTAGCCTCCATGCGCTATTAAATGGGATGCCTGTTGTTCAAGTTCATCCTGATCCTGGCGAATCTTTTCCACGGCCATTGCAGTCTGATCGATCCTCTGGTTTTCTTGCGCTTCGGTCAGCGGCCGGCTCAATAGCGCAGAAGTCAATTCAGAAATTTCCTCGCCAAGGATTGCCTCCATACCACCTAAAGCGCGTTCAAATATTTTCAAACGGACATAAAGGCGCTCATGTATCTTATGATCGATGGTATTAGCATAAAGTAAGTTAATAATGCTTATTTTTTCGGCTTCCTGCCCAATACGATCAATACGACCGATCCGTTGCTCAACCTTCATTGGATTCCATGGCAGATCATAGTTCACCAGGACTCGGCAAAATTGTAGATCAACGCCCTCACTTGCCACCTCGGAAGATAGCAATATACGCGTCTCCGAATTTTCCCTGAACCGTTCGATGATATCTTGTTTTATCTCCTTCATGCCGCCGACCAATACCTGACTTTTTACACCATCTTCATATAGTCGCTCTGATAGATAACTCAGTGTCTTTCTGAAAAAGGAAAAGACGATAACCTTCTCGCCGGGGTTGTCTTTTAGATACCCCAGAATAGCACCCCTGAATAGCTCATACTTGCTGTCATGCTCACGCAACTCCGTGAGGTTGATATCCGAAAGAACCTCTGTCCTCAACCTGTCAATGAGCGGGGAGAGTTCGAAACTTCCGTTATCTGCGTATCCGAAGTCCTCGTATAACTGTTCTTCATAGCTCTCTACCTTTTCTTTCCATGCCTTAGCCGCCGCATACATGCAGCTTGACACCTGACGTTGAGGACCGGCGAGAAGAAAGCCGTCGCTGATACCGCATTCCACTGCATAGCGACGAACCGCGTCAGTTACTGACTGATAGAAAGCCCATTCCGGCCCATCGGGGTCAAGCTCGACAAACTTCTTTACTGGCTCACGGATTACTCGTAACTCAGTCACCTCCGACTTACGTGTCCGTGTAATAGCATGCCTTAGCAAATTTATCCTTTCGATTCTATTGGCAATCTTGATTCGCTCCGTCTTGCTGGCAAGCGCCTCATCCGATATTCCTTCGGAAATAATATCGTTGAGCTGGTGGCTTTTTTCCAGGAGCGAGTGCCCTTTAGCCTGTATTAGTTGTTAAAGGATATCCTGGCCTTTGGAACGCAAGTCCAAAGCAAGATCACGGGCCCGTTGCAATGGCTCGTTGGCATGCAACACTAGAGGGAACACTTCCTTGACTCCAAAGGAGTCCGGATCAACCAGGTTGAGCAGATGGAATAAATCCTCGCTCCTCAGGTTAATCGGTGTTGCAGATAACAGCACAATATTATCCGATACCGCTCTTAGCAGTTGTCCGAGTTTCGCACTCTTGCTTTCCGGGTTTCTCAAATAATGCGCCTCGTCAATAATCACCAAATCAATCAGTGGCTCATCGTCCGATTGTTCATCCAGAAATCTTGCCAGGGCTTTACGTGGACTAGAGACTTTGCCATCTTCGTCTTGCCAGCGACTGGGCGGCCTTAATCCCTGAATGCTACAGACGATGCCTCTCCCATCCGGAATCTCGTATTTATTCTTCCGCAAATGATTAAGAAGCTCGGAAGCATCCATGATTTCCGCATCGACGCCAAACCGGTAGTTGAGCTCGCTGCACCACTTTTCTCTCAGCATCGCAGGACAAACGACGAGCAATCGCCTGGCGTCATAACGGGCGCGAAGCTCTGTCCAGATCAATCCAGCTTCAATGGTCTTACCCAAACCGACTTCATCGGCGATTAGCAAGCCATTGGACGGTGAATCGAGAAACGACAGAACAGGTTTAAACTGATAAGCGTAGAAATCTGTATTGGTAGCATCCATGCTGTAGACTAGATTGGCCAATCGACCACTGAGGTGAATATGTGTCAGATTGCGCCGCAAATCTCTTACGCGACCAAACTTCCCGGACTCCAAAAGACTTGTCCAATCAGATTCGTCATCAAGGATGACTTCCAACTCATAATCCGGTTGAAACGTTTTCCCTTCCGGGAAAGCTACTTGGTACTTGCGTACACCAGCCTGCTTCCGGTGCTTACCCGTGAGAACACCTTGTCGTCCAGGATCACTTTTTAATCGTACGATTGTCCCCGGATTCAATACCTGATCTTCTGACATAATCGGTTTACCAAGCTTTGAAGAAAATATCTCACCCATCCTGTCGCAGGGTCTTGATCGACACAGCACAATCAAATGGCACGGCAGGAGCGTGAACAGACCGCCTTTAACTGTCCGCTAACTAGGGATTTACGGATTCCTTGGGGAAATCTCCGGCTCATGTAAACCCACACTCATAATAAGGCACTCTTCCTCTACAAAACAATAACTTAAATCTAGATTTCCCCTACAAAATTCATAACCAGTAGAAGCAGCACCTTAAAGATATCCGGAACTGCCTAAAACCACAGAGCTGTCTAGCCATCATTACAGACGGCTTGCAACCAAACGTAATGTATACTATATAGTACACATGACATTCGGTAAATACATCCGTGAACATCGAGAAGCCCTGAAGGCAGAAGACAGACGATTTTCGGTCCGCCAGGTGGCCCAGCGCATCGGCGTGGAGCCCGCCTACCTCAGCAAGATCGAGCGCGGTGACGTGGCTCCACCGTCCGAGGCCAAAATCCGGGCGCTCGCCAATGAGCTGAACGAGGACGTGGATGTACTGCTGGCCATGGCCGGCAAGGTCTCATCCGACCTGCAAGAGATTATCCGCAAACGCCCACAGCTGTTCGCGGACTTGATCCGCCAGCTCAAATCCATGCCGGACCACGCCATCCTGCGTATTGCCCGGGATGTCCGCGATGGTGACTGGTAACCCAGGGAGAAAAACAATGATTGAACTACTCAACAATCAGCTGACCTTCCGGTTTCCGGAGGTTCACAAAAAGGCAGTGTGCCACATCGATTTTCAGCGCACGCTGCGGATACCCGACGACAATCGGGAATACCCCCTGCCCCCAGGCATGGGCCACTTCCCTGTAGAGCACGTGGATGACTTCGCAGACAAGCTTCCCGATTCATGGCAAACGCATGGCGGTGTGTTCATACCCATGTATCAATCAGAGGCCCTCTGGATCAACTTCTCCGGCGGCTACCCGTGCGCTATCAAGATTGCCGCCGGCAAGATCAATGCGGTTACCGGGAAATCCTGGAGCAATGGTCTGTCAGATGATCCTCAGGACTATGCTGTTATCCCGGATCAGCCCTGGCTGGATGGTTTCAACGTTTCGGAAGACTATATCCGGCAGTTTATCGC
>JAJRUG010000042.1 GCA_024277915.1 Gammaproteobacteria bacterium | reverse complement strand
GGTAAATGGGGCCCGATGAACGCCCTGTCCCCAAAATATACCGGCAACCTGATTGAGCGAATCCTTGCAGCTGAGCCAAAAGTGAATGTGTTGTGGATTTACGGCACAAACGATGTAGCAATATCCAACAGCGCGGCATCGGACCCGGGAAGCTGGGGATCGAAGGGCTTGCTCCCGGGCTATCCGGGTGTGGAAGCCTACCCACCACAGCCCATGACGGATCAGATTCGTAGCTTGCTCGACAACTACGCCAGACTAGGTGGCTCATATCGCGAGGTCGCGGTGGAAGGCTCAGGCCATGTTCCCTTCCTGTCCCATCCACAAGAATTCAACCGTGCGTTCCATGCCTTACTGAACAAGGCTGACAAGCCACATATTCCAGAGCCGGGGCCGGAGTAAGGTTCTTACTCTGACCCCGGGTGTTCTGCGGTTGTTCTTAGCGCAACAAATCGGTCAGCGCGACCCCGCGGGCCAGTGCTGGAGCATTGCTGTTTTGGCCGGCTGCACGCTTGATAAAAGCCTCTTTTGCAATCCAGCTTCGCGAGACCAGACCCAGGCCAAGCCGGCGCAAGGGCGCCAGGGCCTCGGGCATGAACAGCCCCCGGATGTTATGGATACCGCGAGCCATGACTTCGGCTTCAGAACGCCGCCAGCGCTCAAATTTTCGCAGCGTTTTTTCACTGGAGATGTCTGCCTGATCGCTGCGGGCTGCAAGCAGCACTTCCGCCAGACCGGCTGCATCGAGCAAGCCAAGGTTAACGCCCTGCCCGGCCAGGGGATGGACTACGTGGGCGGCATCTCCGATCAGAACGGCGCGGGTAGCGGCATAACAATGGCTGAGCCGCATGGTCAGCGGGAATGCCGCTCGTGGTCCACAGGCGCGTATCGGGCCAGGCCAGGCTTCATTAGCTCCGTCAGATGCCTGTTCCAATTCAGCACAAAAAGCATCATCGTCCAGTTCCAGCAGTCGTTGCGCTTCAGCTTCCGGGCGAGACCAGACCATGGAAGAAGTTCCATCCTGCAGTGGCAGGAAGGCCAGGGGCCCACCTTCCATGAAGCGCTGCCAGGCAATTTCCGGATTGGGCATGTCGGTCTCAACCACTGAAACAATCCCCTGCTGGCCGTATTCCCAGTGATCCTGATCAATACCGAGCATCTTGCGTACTTGTGAATTCGCACCATCCGCGCCAACCAGCAGACGGCATTGAATGCTGCGGCCGCTGACCAGCATGGCCACCGGCTCACCGTCCACGTATTCCAGTGTTTCAAGCTGATCGGGACAGATGATTTCCACCCCACCCATAGCCTGCAATGTTTGCCAGAGCGACCACTGAACCAGTTGGTTTTCAATGATTGTGCCCAGTCGTTCCAGCCCGAATTCTGGTGCGCTGAAGGCGATTACGACTGAATCGTCCCGGTCTTCCACGCGCATCCGGCGATAGGGGCAGTGACGCTGTGCATCAATTTGCCGCCAGGCGCCGGCTTCGGTGAGAACCGCCTGTGCACCGGGCGAAAAAGCAGAGACCCGTAAACCAACCGCTGCTGATGAATCGAAAGGCTGCGGTTCATGCGCTTCCAGGATGGCCACGGAAAAACCGCAGCGGGCCAGCAGGCAGGCTGCCGCGGCCCCAACCATCCCGGCACCAACAATCAATGCATCGAACTTTCTGTCAGCTGTCATATTTCACCTGGAACCCGTCAAACTTGCTCGATCTCTAAAGATTCGCCCAGCGCCAGGCGCGGTATTCTACCCCTGAACCCCATGGCTTTCACCGCCAGTTGTCGGCGCAAGGGCGGCAGCAAGGCATGTGCAAACAAACCAGCCGTCCTCACCGCAGCCGCCAGTGGTGAAGGGTTGGCGAACAGGCGCGCCAGGCCGTCGGATTGAGCAATCGTTCCTTGATGGTCCGGCGCCCGCCATTGGCTATAGCGCCTCAATACTTCAATACTGCCGATGGGACGTTCATTGCCGGAAGATATTTCGTCATGCAGTACCTCAGCCAGCACCGCCGCATCGCGCAGTCCGAGATTGAAGCCCTGCGCACCAACGGGGTGAATGGCATGCGCCGCGTTACCCATGATGACAACACCGGGCCGGATGTCCTCATGAGCCTTAACCAGCCGCAGGGCGTAACTGCTACGCTGGCCCACTTTGACAAAAGCACCCAGCGCGTCACCAAAACGCTGCTGCGCAGCGTAAAGGAATTCATCATCCGGCAGATCAAGCAATGCGTCCGCATCGTCTGTGTGTACGCACCAGATCAAACCACAGCGCCCCTGTACATGCGGCATCACTGCGAAAGGACCTGAGGGAGTAAAGCACTCGAAAGCGCGTCCCTGATGGGCGTGTTCCGGTGTGATGTTGCAAATAACGGCCGTCTGCTGGTAATCGTAAGATTCGCTCTCGATACCCAGACTCTCGCGAATGAAGGAATGCGCGCCATCGGCGCCGACGACCAGGCGGGCTTCGATCTGCTCCTGCTCACCATCCTGATCGAGCACGATACGAGCGCCATCTTCACCAGGCTCAATGGACACGATTGATGCAGGACAAAGGATATCCAGGTTTTCAATATCCGGGAGAATACCCATCACTGCGGCACCAAACACCCTGGCTTCAACAACGTGGCCAAAACCGTCCAGCCCCAACTCTCCGGCTGACAGCAGCACGCGACCGGGGCGATCCAGTTCACGCACATGAATCTCCCGGATCAACGTGGCGTTGTCTTGCAGTAACGGCCAGATACCCAGCCCCTTCAGTATCTGGCAGGAACTGGCGCTGAGCGCAAGCGTCCGGTCATCGTAACTGGGCTGGGATGATGCTTTGAACGGCACGGCCTCGGCCAGGGCAATTTTGAGTCCCAGGGGCGCCAGAGCACAAGCCAGGCTGGCCCCCACCAGTCCACCACCAATAATGGCGATATCGTATTGTCTTGCAGCAGCAGATTTCATTGCGCCATCAATGCCTCGATATCATCCGCTGTCCTGACCAGGTCATCGGTAAGGATGTTCGGTTCATCCCGGGTGATGACGATGTTGTCTTCTATCCGGATCCCGACTCCCCTCCAGCATTTGGCCACACTGGTTTCTTCGGGATGAATGTAGATGCCGGGTTCTACCGTCATTACCATATTCGGTTCCAGTTCCCGTGAGTGTCCATCGATCTGGTATTCACCCACATCATGTACATCCAGACCCAGCCAGTGTCCGGTGTTGTGCACGTAAAAATGCTTGTAGCCTTTGGTTTCCAGCTCTTCTTCCAGGCTGTGTTCCAGGATGCCCAGGCTGATCATGCCCTCTGTCGCTACCCGAATGGCGGCATCGTGCATATCCTGCCACTGTTTACCTGCGTAAGCCTGTTTGAACGCGGCGTCCTGGGCGGCCAGCACGACCTCATATAAATCACGTTGTTCCGCTGAAAACTTTCCATTGACCGGAAAAGTCCGGGTGATGTCCGATGCATAGCCATCATACTCGGCACCAGCGTCGATCAGCAGCATGTCGCCATCATTGAGCGGATCCTGGTTTGCGATATAGTGCAACACACAGCCATTTGCGCCGCCTCCGACAATCGGAATATACGAGGCTTCACAGTGATGGCGAATGAAGGTGCTAATCAACTCGGCGTGAATATCTGCCTCGTTCAAGCCCGGCGCACACAGTTTCATCGCACGTTCGTGGGCTTCAATCGCGACCTTCGCAGATCGGCGCAGCGCGGAAAGCTCTTCCCTGCTCTTGTACACACGCATGTCGTGCAGCATGTGATCCAGGGAATGAATTTCTTCGGGGGCATGGAAGGTCTTGCGGGATTTGCCGCGCAATTCGTTCAGCCAGGCGATCAGGCGTTGATCAAACAATGGGTTCCGGCCCAGGTCGTAACAGACCCGTTCCCGGTCCTGCAGCAGGCCGGGCAACCGTTTCTCTACCTCGGAAAAATCAAAAGCCAGATCCATGCCGTACTCGGAAACGGCTGCATCCAACCCCACCATGGCGCCATCCCACATTTCCCGCTCCGGATCACGGTTGCGGCAAAAAAGTATGCACTGCCCATCTTTCCCCTGCGGAATCAACACCAGCATGGCATCGTGCTCATGAAAGCCCGTCAGGTACATAAAATCACTGTCCTGGCGGTAGGGATAATGTGCATCGTTGTTGCGGATACGGGCAGGGGCCGCCAGCAGGATAATGATGGAATCCTCGCCGGCCATGCGCATCAACTGCCTTCTGCGCCTGCTGTACTCTTTTTGTCTGATCATGGTGTCCTGGGCCTGCGGCTTAATCAATGAATGGGGTCATCAACACCGGGGCCACAAAAATCCTCGCACATCATCAAGGTAACGATACGAACATACTCGACAATTTCGGTGAATGCGACTTCATCTTCTTCACACTCCTGACCCAGGTCTTCCGGCACCGTTAATTCTGCTCGTGCAATCTGCTGAAGATCATCAATGGCCTCCCTGGCTTCTTCGGACAGCATATCGAACGGCCCGCCACTGGCCAGCCCCGCCAGAAATCCACTGCACCACCGCGCCAGTGCAATGGTTCGGTCTTCCAGTAAATCATCATCATCCGGCAGCCAAAGCTCAAAGCCCATGTCCTCGTCCGCCAACTGCCGAACCGTACTTTCGAATGCCTCGGTCAATGCGACCGCCAGGGCAGCATCCGGGTTCACCAACAATTTCAATTGCTCCAGATGATGTAGAAAACCACTGGCTGAGCCCCCGGGTTTCCGGCAAACCAGACCACACAACACACCATGGCACTCGGCCAGACCGCCCGCATCCAGATTAGCCTGGCCCAACTGGATCGTGTGCTCGAAATCAGGCAGGGCCGGTGCAGACATCTACTACTCCCAAAAAGGGGAATGTTATCACTCCACAGGCTTGTTGGCTGGTCCTGGTCCGTATATTTCAGCATTATGTTTGACGCTTTTGACCCACCAAACTATAGTTGGAACCATGGATTCACTGGATCAGACAGGAAAAGACCTGGAACGACTCGAACAGCAGCTGAAACTTTTGCTGGAACAAACTCAAAAATTGCGTGAAGATAATCGCTCACTGCAGAACCGCCAGGAGTCGCTGGTGGCGGAACGTGCCGGGCTGGTTGCAAAAAATGAGGAAGCACGTTCGAAAGTGGAAGCCATGATTCACCGGCTGAAGGCCCTGGAACAATCCTGACCCAGATTACGAATAAGCGGAAATCCCGCACGGTAAACCCATGAGCGATGCTGCTGAGCCTGTCTCTGTAACCATTCTTGAAAAAAAGTACCAGTTCGCCTGTGCACCGGATCAGCGAACTGACCTGATTGAGGCTGCGCGTCAACTCGATGAAACAATGACCGCGATAAAGGACGGTGGCCGGCTGATGTCACTGGAACGGATCGCACTTCAGGCAGCACTGAATTTCAGCGCTGAAGTCGTCAAGATGCAACGCAACGAGCATATCAGGGAAGAAAAGATCGACAGCAAAATCCGGATGCTTGCAGATCGACTCGATGATGCGCTTGATGATGCGCTCGGGGACTGAAAAGGATATACTCAGTCTCGCCCTCTGTGGTGTTTGCCAACGGGACCGATAAATGCCTTGTCCCTATTTACTGACCTCGGGGTGGTTGATCTGAGTGTGGTGTGCATGTTCGCTTTTAGCGAAAAGCCTGAAGCCTCGTAAGCCGTCCCACCTGGACCACTTGGTTCAAGGTCTCCGGCCCGTAGCGGCCCCACGGAGGGTTTTCTCTATAAAATCCACCTTACGACATGAATTGCGGGCACGGCGAAAGCAGATCGATGATACGCGCCGGCTTTCTCTGGATGCGTCCATCAACCACTTCCTGGCAGAGTTTATTGCCGAACAGCGTCCGCACACGATTGCAGCTTTCTGGCCCTTCGATGGCGAACCCGATCTGCGCCCGGCACTTGCAAAAGCGGCACAACAGGGAACACAGCTTGCCTTGCCGGTGGTCATACAAAGCCCCACCGGTCCGTCGCTGCTTTTCCGGCAGTGGTCAGAAACCAGCAAAATGAAACACAACCGCTACGGAATCCCGGAGCCTCTCGACAGCCCTGAAATTCCACTGGCGGACATCGACCTGCTGTTGATGCCCCTGGTGGGCTGGGATGAATCCGGCCAGCGACTGGGGATGGGTGCGGGATTCTACGATCGCACACTACAGCCCTTTAAGCAGTCTGAGCTGCCCATTCGGGCGGGCGTTGCCTATCAGCTTCAAAAATCACCCCGCGTTCCACTGGAACTATGGGATATCCGACTGCATATGCTACTGTCTGAAAATGGATGGATCAGCTTCACCTCATAATGAAAAAACAGGAAAAACTTACATGAACTACTGGCTGATCAAAAGTGAACCGGATGCATTCAGCATAGATGACCTGAAAAATGCAAAAAACGGAACCGAGCACTGGGATGGAGTGCGGAACTACCAGGCAAGAAATTTCATGCGCGATGGCATGAAAAAAGGCGACCAGATCTTCTTCTATCACTCCAATTGTAAAGAGCCGGGTATCGTGGGCCTGGCGGAAATTGTGTCCGATACCGCCTACCCCGATCATACGGCTTTCGATCCCAACGAAAAATATTTCGACCCGAAAAGTGATCCCGAAAATCCACGCTGGCTAATGGTGGATGTTCGCTACCTGCGCAAGACAAGGCGATTGATCTCCCTGTCCGAGATCAAGCAACACATGGAGAAACTCGATGGTTTGGCCCTGGTCCGCCGGGGCAACCGGTTGTCCGTGATGCCTGTTGCCAAAGAATACTGGGATTTCATCCTGTCACTGGAGTAAGGCAACATGATCTCAAGCAATCAACAGCAAATACAAAAGCAGCAGGTTGCCGCAGAGGCCCTGGCCTGGGTTCGCCCGGATGCCATACTGGGCGTGGGTACCGGAAGCACGGTTAACTGCTTCATTGAAGCACTCGCTGCCAGCAATATCCGCATCGAGGCCGCCGTATCCTCATCGGAAGCCACCACAGAACTCCTGCAGTCGCATGGCATTCATGTGCGTGAATTGAACCTGGCCGGCACACTGGATGTTTACATCGACGGTGCTGACGAATTTGACTCGCACCGGCGCCTGATCAAAGGCGGGGGCGGAGCGCTGACCCGGGAGAAAATTATTGCCGGCGCCAGCCGGAAATTTGTTTGCATTGTAGATGAAAGCAAGAAAGTCGGTGTGCTGGGCAAGTTTCCCGTACCCATTGAAGTGATCCCGATGGCTCGCAGCTACATTGCCCGGCAACTGGTTTCCATCGGTGGCCAGCCGGAACTGCGCGAAGATTTTGTCACCGACAACGGCAACCTGATCCTGGACATCCACAATATGGATCTGGTTGATCCCGTCGCCATCGAGAAAAGGATCAACAACCTGCCCGGTGTGGTCACCTGCGGCCTGTTTGCCATCCGGCCTGCCGATGTCGTGCTGATGGCCAGCTCTGCGGGAGTGCAGGATTATAGCTGCAATATTGCATGAGTACCTGGCAAAACAGGGGTCAGGTTCCGCGAACCTGACCCCCGTCCGGAGCGCGAAGCGGTTTCAGTCTGGTTCACCGCTTGCTCGCAGGGGAATCTCCTGACTAAATTCAGAAACTACCGGTCAACATAAACCACAGCTTGACGGTATCATCGTAGCTTGAACTGTTGTCTGCTTTAAACGAAGCGGCCTTAAATAACACACCGTAACGCCCGGCAAATTTCGTTGCCAGGGAAGCGTCCAGTTCTGAGCCATATTCCGCACTGCCTGACTCTGCCTGGTAATCGTGATAGACAATATTCCATTTCCAACTACTGAACACCTTGCCTTTCACACCGATCATGGTGTCATTGAGGCCGGCCGCTGGTGTTGCCAGGAATTTGTCTGCCCAGCCATTGAAGGCGTGCAGAGTCGCCAGCGGTGTACGGAACATCGCGCCACCTCGAGTGTGATCACCACCAAGTGATTCGAATGCAAGATATGGCGTGAAGCCACCGAAAGTTGCCGACAAATCAAAGCGCCAGTAGTCAGCAGAATAATCGACCGGATTACTCGCTGCATCGGTCTGGTGGGCGTACTCCGCGATATAACCCAGCGTAGTTGAGCCCACTTTCTGCTTACCAACAAACCTCAATCCGTAGGTTGAGGTAGAAAAAGCCGCAAGATCCTTGTTGTCGATATCATAGTAATATCCCGTCAGCTTGCCGATGTTTTCCCAGCTTTTTGCAACATTGCCAATCAGTGTATCCGTATCGTGGTTACCGGCCGCAACTTCGTCTCCGAAGATGCGATTGACTTTACCGATGTAGGCAAACTGCAGGTCAACCCCGGCCTTGTTTTTGAAGCGATAAGAAACGGCATCGTAAGTTTGAGGATTCTGCCGCCATCCCACATTCCCGATAAAACGGTCATTGTCGTATTTGATACGTTGACGGCCGGCACGGAATTCACTGCCGCCGGCAGATTTCCAGGACAGATAAGCCTGATTCAGATCCGGGCCTGTGGGATCGGCAACCACCGGGTATTGAGTCTTGCCAGGTGAGT
Source organism: Gammaproteobacteria bacterium (assembly GCA_024277915.1). Lineage (GTDB taxonomy): Bacteria > Pseudomonadota > Gammaproteobacteria > Steroidobacterales > JAJRUG01. The sequence continues at coordinate 1,779 of JAJRUG010000042.1, read as the reverse complement.
TTCCGGCACCGGCATTGTAATTATCCCAACCGATGTTCTCGACAAAATCGTATTCGGCAAACAGACCCCAGCCTTTCCAGTCTGACGTCCTGAAATTCAGCCGTGCACGGATGGTTGAAGCCAGGGCATTTTTGTCAAAATTATCCTGATCCACACTTTCCAGGCGGTACCTGAAAGCGAAGCTCGCTTTCCCCTGGGTAAACATTTCTGTAAAACTGTCTGCGGCCTGTGCCTGCCCGGCGATTGATGTAATCAGGACAGCGAGAACCCCTGCCGGTAACGCTGGCAGCTTGCATTTGGTGTTCATGATTTACTCCCAAGACTGATGAATCAGCCATATCTTTTAAGCAGAAATGCGGGAGCCGGTTGCCCGGCTCCCTGTATCCAATCAATAAATATCGTGCATTGTGTTGTAGGTGTTGAACTTGCCTGTTGGTGTCACAAGCTCAGGTGCTTTGATCACGTGCTTCAGCGTACGGGTCTTGTCATCTACCACCACGATGGCGGATTCCAGTTCCTTGCCACTCCACACGGAGAACCACACCTCGGTTCCATCCTTGTTGTACTCAGGCTGAACCACACGTTTTGCACCTTCACCGAGATCAGCCCATTCGCCAATCGGTAAAACCTCGTAACCGGCGTCCAGGTTGTTCACATCGAAAACGGCAATGCTTTGTGAGATGGCCGTATCCGGATTCAGGGGTGCATCCACCCACAGGTTGGAAGACTTCGGGTGAGATTTCACAAACAGTGAACCACCGCCCTGACCTTCCAGTGTGCGAACCACTTTCCACGCGTTTTCAGGATGGCCTTCCGGGTCCGTGCCCAGCATCGTGATGTTGGCGTTGCCCAGTGCGCTGGTCACCCAGACACGACCGTACTTGGGATCAATGAGATTCGCGCCGCGACCCGGATGGGGAATCTTGGTCACGTCGGTCAGTGCGACCAGTTTGCGTTCCCTGGAGTCGATAACTGCAATCTTGTTGGACTGGTTAGCTGCTGTGAGGAAATAACGCTTGGTGCTGTCCCAACCGCCATCGTGCAGGAAACGGGCTGCACCAATCGTCGTCACACTGAGGTTATCGATGTCTTCATAATTTACCAGCAGGATTTTGCCGGTTTCCTTCACGTTGACGATGAATTCCGGGTACTCATGTGAAGCAACGATAGCTGCCACGCGCGGCTCCGGATGATATTCCTGCGTATCGACCGTCATACCACGGGTAGATACAATCTTGAGCGGCGCCAGGGTATCGGCGTCCATGATGACGTATTGTGGCGGCCAGTAAGCGCCTGCAATGGCGTATTTGTCTTCGTAGCCCTTGTACTTGGACGTTTCAACCGAGCGAGCTTCGAGTCCAATCTTGATTTCCGCAACCACTTTCGGTGGATTCATCCACAGATCGATCAGGTCGATTTTGGCATCACGGCCAATGGTGTACATGTAGCGACCGGATGCAGACGGACGTGAAATATGTACCGCGTAGCCGGTTGGCACGATGGATACGATTTCCTTGGTATCGCCATCGATGATGGCCACCTGTCCGGCGTCGCGCAGCGTAACAGAGAAGAAGTTATCGATGTCACGGTCATGCTGGGGTTTAGTCGGACGATCTTCGGGCTTCACCAGGACTTTCCAGCTTGCGTTCATCTCCGGCAGGCCGAACTCCGGCGGTGCCGGTGGCTCGTGCTGCAGGTAACGGGCCATGATATCGATCTGCTCTTCAGTCAGGTCGCCAGAGGTGCCCCAGTTGGGCATGCCGGCGGCTGAGCCGTAAG
>JAJRUG010000041.1 GCA_024277915.1 Gammaproteobacteria bacterium | reverse complement strand
TGTTATCGGCAGGGACGCTGCAGTATTTTCTGTTTGCACCATGGTCTATTTTTTCACTCGCCAGGCCAGTGCGCCCGCAAGCACGGTTGCCAGCGCCATGCTGGATGCGACCGGAGCTGCCTTGATCGAGAAAACGAGCACCCAACCGCTCATGGCAACATAGAGTAAAGGGATCAGCGGGTAGCCGCGATTGAGCCATGAAAACTTCTTCCAGCCCGGACGCCGTCGCAGTTTGAACAGGCCCAGCACGGATAAAGCGGTAAACAAATACAGCGTGAATCCTATATAGACCACCAGATCCCTGAAGGTGGGCAGGACAATAAGCAATAGTGCACAGATACCCTGCATCACGACGGCCACCCATGGGCTTTTCCACTTCGGGTGGACTCTCGCTGCTATTGAGAAGAACGCACCGTCTCCCGCCATTGCATAGTAAACCCGGGGACCAACAAAACACATCGCGTTGACCGTCGCCAGCAGGGACAAAGCCAGGGCGAGACTGAACAGACGGCCTGCCTCAGGACCGAAAAGCGCGCTTGCTACAGTCGCCCCTACCGCAACCACTCCTTTTAGATCCTCCAGCGAAACGGCATAGACGTAGAGCGTATTCAGCGCAACATATAACACCGTCACACCGACAGCGCCGAATACCAGCGCAAAGGGCAATGTTCTCTCCGGCTTTTCGATCTCTCCGGCGATGTAGACCGCCGCGTTCCATCCGCTGTAGCCAAAAAAAACAAACACCAGGCTGACTGCAAACTGCTCGAAAAGTGACAAGTCTGAAGTGCGCTCTACCCCCAATGAAAAGTGGGCTGGATCGCCCTGACCAACAGAGAACCCGAGGATCAATAATCCGCCGATGACCAAAAGCTTCAAAGCGGTCAACACAGACTGGAGTCTCCCCATCTCACGAACACCGAATATATTGAGCAGCGTAAAAACGGCTACCACGGCACAGGCCATGAGTTGGGCGTCGGCCAGACGGAGGGTCAGCGGCCCTATTGGAAAGGAGCGTCCGGCATCACTCAGGCCCAGATAGGCGGACATGGCCAATGCTGCCACTGCGATAGGGGCGGAAAAACCCGCAAAAAAACTGATCCATCCATTGATGAACCCCCAGGCAGGGCCCCAGGCTTCTGACAAATAGACGTACTCTCCACCGGAGCGGGGAAAGTTGATCGCCAGTTCCACATAGCAAAGAGCGCCGGTCAATGCGATGCCCCCGCCAACCACCCAGATCAATATCACCGCCGCAGGCGAACCCAGATCACCAGCGAGAAATCCCGTGGTGGTAAAGATGCCGGTACCGATCATATTGGAGACGACCAGTGCCGTAGCGCTTACAATGCCGATACGACGAACCAGGGCGACCTGGGAAACAGGCTGGTTCGCTTTGTTCCTGTTCGGCATTCTCAGGGTTCCGGTTTGTGGCGCAACATGCAGGCTGGACGTAGAATAAGGGATTGTCAGCTTACCCGCATCAGGGCAAGACGGCCAAGCCGGATAAACGATTACGGAGGAAACCAGCATGCAGTATCAACGAGTAGCCCCCCATTGGGTCACAGCAACACTTCTGATCACAGTGCTTATCGGCCTGGGTATTTCCAATACTGCCTCTGCGCAGGAAGAAAGCATCCGTCCGGGTATTAACAAACCGTTCACTAATCCCGATGTCGAGCAATGGCTTGTCAGATTTGAAAGAGAAAACCGGGAAGTCTATACACGACGGGATGAAATCGTATCTGCGCTGAATCTCAAACCGGGTATGGATGTGGCTGATATCGGTGCAGGCACAGGGTTTTTCACGATGCTTTTTGCCGGGAAAGTCGGGCCTGACGGTACCGTATATGCTCTCGACATTGCGGAAAACTTCATCACCTACATCGAAAAGACAGCTAAGGAGCTGGGTCTTGCGAACGTGAAGGGCATCACTAATCCTGCCGATTCGACAGGTCTTGCCCCAACAAGCGTTGATGTTATTTTTCTTGCACATACTTACCATCACTTCGAATATCCATTCAAGATGCTCGAGTCGATGCGCAACGCCCTGAGACCAGATGGCGTTGTAGTACTCGTTGGAATGGAACGAATCGAAGGAGTCACTGCAGAGTTCGTTCTGAACATGGTTCGGGCCGGCAAGGGAACCTTTACGGATGAATTTCAAAACGCCGGATTCGAGCTGATGGAAGAAGTGCCTTTTTCGAAAAAAAGCTACATCCTGAAGTTCAGGCTGCGACCGTAAAGGATAGATGCCATGAATGAATAACCAGAACCGGATTCCCGGCAAGCAGACAGCATGAGCACCCGGCAAATCATCGATACATTCGATCAATGGTGCGGTGAGCAACGAAGCCTGGTCCTCGCGACTGTCTTTCACACCGAGGGCTCCACCTACAGCAAGGCGGGTCACCGCATCCTGATCGCAGACAATGGTGATTATCAGGGACTGGTCAGCGGCGGTTGTCTTGAGGGTGATCTGGCAGAACACGCAGCCACGGTGATCGCCGATGGACAGGCCAGGCGGGTCACCTATGACATGCGGGATGATGCAGATGAGTTATGGGGGCTTGGTATCGGCTGTAACGGACTCATCGAAGTATTGTTGCAACGGCTGGATCCGGCAGCCGGCTACGAGCCCTTTCGGACACTGACAACCAGTATTCGGGGCCGGTCACCCGTCGTCTGCCTGACCGTCATTGAAAGTACTGATGAGACATTCCTGGCCGGAACCACCCATATCATGGACACCGACGGCAAACAGCTGCTGGATACAACAATTCCGGATCGTTACCAAACCACGCTAATTAAGCGCTGCCGGGAAACGATGAATACAGGCGATACTGCCCTTATTGCACACAAACAGTCCGGCGAACTGACCGTGCTGTACTCCCGGGTGCTGCCCCTGCCAAGGATGCTGGTGCTGGGCGCTGGTCTGGATGCGATACCGGTGGTCAGGATCGCCGAGCAACTCGGCTGGCAAATCACCATCATGGATCACCGGCAGGCATATCTTGAGAAGGCCGGCTTCGACAAGTTCCCGAATGCCTTCCACATTGAGCCTGAAAACCTCACTACCGCAACTGACCTCTCGCAATTTTCTGCGGCAATCATCATGAGCCATCACCTCGCCACTGACAGAATCTATCTCAGACAACTTGCACCCGGTAGTATTCCCTATGTCGGCGTACTCGGTCCGCGGATCCGCAGGGATCGATTGATAGAAGACCTGTCCCGTGATGGCATAAAGGGGCTGGAAAGAATCAAAGGCCCGATCGGGCTCGACATCGGGGCCGACTGTGCGGAATCAATCGCGTTGTCCATACTGGCAGAAGTTTACAAGTTACTGACACCTGCCAATACCGTGATCGCCAGGCGTTGAGGGCATTGCTACGTATTTATACGTATAGATTCTCCCGCGCCAGGTGAAATTGGGGCTGCCCGGCTAATTTGTACGGCTTGTTGCTCGAATGGTAATGCCCTGTACCCCCATCTACGCTAGATTCAAAGTACATGCAATTATCATAAAAGTCAGAGTACTAAACGCTAGGGTACGCATGGGGAATCGTATTGTAACCAAGGGAACATGCAAGCCGTATGCAGGGTGTCGCACAATCGCAACCCACCTGTGCTGTGCATTGCTAACTGTGATTCTAGTCGGCTGCGAGGCGCCACTCGACCTTTCAGGAGTCAACGCCCAACTATCCCGACCAACTCAACGTGCGGATCAGTTCCAGGCAATCGCACAACATCAGGACATCATTGTCGCCGTCGGTGGCATGGGTGTGATCGTGAAGTCTGCAGATGGCGGCAACAGCTGGCGCCGCACAACACTGCCCGACAAGCCCTTTCTGGTAGATGTCACCGCCTGCCCCGATGGTATCTTTTATGCCATAGACAAGAATGACGGTCTCTGGTCCGGCCGGCTCGATGGTGACTGGACACGGCAGTCTCTTCCTGAAATGACCGAGCCACAGGCCATGACCTGCGATACTTCAAATGTTATCTGGGTAGTGGGCGGATTCAGTGCCATTCTCCATTCAGCAGATGCGGGAACCCGCTGGGAGACATGGTCTCTCGATGAAGATCTCTACCTGACCACGATACAGTTCGTTGACCGGCAGCACGGCATAGCGACCGGCGAGTTCGGTACTGTGCTGATGACTGCCGACAGTGGCATTACCTGGAATCGCACCAGCGACCTGCCCGACAGCTTTTATCCACAAAGTACCTATTTCACCAACCCAACTGAAGGATGGGTTGTCGGTCTCAACGGAACCATCTGGAAAACAGACGATGGCGGTCAAACCTGGCAAAACACACCAAGTGGAATCAGCAAACCACTATACGGCGTCACCGGTTCCGGCAATACACTGGTGGCAGTCGGCGACAACGCAACGATTTTGTATCACCGCACCAGTGAAACATCATGGAACCAGCTCAATGGTGTAACCAACTCCCGAACCTGGCTGCGTGGCATCGCGGGGCTTGGTGATGGCCGGTTCATCGCTGTCGGTGGTGATGCCCTCGTGGCGATCACAATCCCGGACAATGGCGCACCGTCACGTGCCGGAGCGACGCTCAGGGTCAATCAATGAGTAGTTTCAGCAATGCCCTCAGTCGATTCGTCGAGCTGATCTGGAAATACCCGAGAGGTACTCTGGTTATCATTGCTGCCATCACAATTGCGTTTGCCCTGCGCGTACCGACAGTGCGCATCGTGTCCGACTTTGCCGACCTGTTGCCTCAGGAGCATCCCTATATTCAGCTGCATAATGAAATCAGGGACACCTTCGGCGGAGCAAACAACATCATTGTCGCGATCACTGTCGATAAAGGTTCAATTTTTACCAATGAAATGCTGGATCGAATCCATCGGATCACGCTGGCGGTCGACGCACTGGAAGGCATCAATCACAACCTTGTCACCAGCCTGACCCACCGCAATGTACGGAAAGTCTGGTTGAGTGGCGAGGGGACCGTAAAATCCTCAACTTACTACGACCCTTTGAAAGGGGGCTATAGTGCCGCCGAGCTTGACGGTATCAGCGCCGATGTCCTGGCAGACCCGCGAGTCTATGGCCTGCTGGTTTCTCCTGACATGAAGTCCGCCCTGGTGCGAGGTACGCTGAACGAAGGCGCACTGGATTACGAAAAAGTATTTCTGCAACTGCAGTCGATACGCGAACAAGAAGCAGCCGCAGGCATCAGCATCCATGCAACCGGGCAGCCCGTTCTGGTCGGTTGGGTTTCCAGCTACGCAAATCAGATTATTACTATTTTTCTGCTGACCGTTGTCATTATGCTGGTTCTTTTAGTCCTGCATTTCCGCAGCTTGTACGGCATTTTGCTCCCGGTGATCGGCATCATCGTGACTTCAATCTGGGGCCTGGGTATTTTGTCGCTGCTCGGCTACAACCTCGACCCGTTGATGCTGGTGGTTCCGTTTCTGATATCAGCCCGGGCAATGTCACATGGTATCCAGATTGTTGAACGTTACTACCAGGCAATCTCGGATGGCCAGGATGGAAAGACTGCCGCCCACCTGGCATTTTCGAATCTGTTCAGGCCCGGTTCACTGGGCGTGATCTCCGATGCGATCGGCCTGCTGTTGATCGCTGTCGGCTCGGTACCACTGAATGACAAACTGGCGGTCTACGCCTGTCTGTGGGCTTTGTCAGTCATCTTTACCGTGATCATCGCGATTCCCTGCATTCTGCAACTGTTGCCAACACCGAAGGTACAATCAGCCGGCGCCAATGCAATCGGAAACATGTTCAAAAAGATTGCAGGCAAAGTGACACAACCTCGTGCACCGGCCATTCTGCTCTCTGTCTGTGCTTTTCTTTTCGTTGCCGCATTACTGGCCAGCACAAGAGTAACCATCGGTGAAACCGAACCCGGCTCCCCGTTACTCTATGAAGACCATGACTACAATGTGTCTTCCAAAATCATCAATGATGCTTTTCCCGGATCAGAGGAACTCTATGTAATCGCCCACACCGATGAACTGGGCGGCCTCAAGCGTCCGGAAGTCGTCAAGGCGCTGGCCGACCTCCAGGCATACATGCTGACAGACCCTGAACTGGGTGGCACCAAGGGGTTGCCGGATCTGATCCGGGCCGTGAATCGTATCACCCACTACAATGATCCCCGCTGGAGCAGCGTGCCGGACGATCCGCGCCTGATCGGTGGACTGATGTTTCTCTTCATGATGTCAAGCCCCATTCAGGGCGCCCTGCTTGAATACCTTGATACCGATGAAACCAATGCGAACATGGTTTTCTACTACAAGGATCATCAGGGTACGACCATCCGCCGTGCAATCGAGATGATCACCCAGTGGAAAGAACGGGTGGAGCCTGGTATCGACGGATTTACACTAAAACTGGCCGGTGGAACGATCGGGGTCAATGCGGCAATCAATGATGCTGCTTTTGAAACCAACCTGATTATCATTCCGCTGGTGTTTGGCCTGATTTTCCTGTCCGTTGCTGCTTTCTACTCATCCTTTCACGCCGGCTGGGTCATGCTGGTTGCCATGTCTTTTGCAACCGTCCTGACCTATGCCTATATGGGACTCACCGGTATTGGCATCAACGTCAACACGGTACCGATCATCGCGGTCGGTATCGGTGTAGGAATCGATTACTCGATTTATCTCATGGACCGCATCCGCTCGGAATACCACAATGGTCTCAGTCTCAACGAAGCCATCGAGACCGCGCTGGCAACCACCGGCAAGGCAATCGGGTTTACCGCGGTCACGTTGATAGGCGGTGTCATGATGTGGGTATTCGTGTCTGATCTGAAATTCCAGGCAGACGCTGCAATGCTGTTGATCGTCATGCTGGCACTGAACGCGATGGCCTCCATTTTCCTGGTGCCGGCCTGGTTACTGAAATTCACACCCAAGTTCATTACACGACAAACCCAACAGGGGGAATTAAAATGAACATTAAAAGCACAAGTCATGTCACTGTCCTGCTGCTCATTCCAGCATGCTTTGTCGCGACATTGTTGTTCGCACCCAGAGCTTACACGCAAGATATAGAGTTCCGGGGATTTGCCGAAAACGCTACCTACGTCCGCAGTAAAGGCGTCGGTCTGACTAAATCGCGAACCACACTGCAGCTGGAGCTTTCCAAGGTCTGGAAGCCTACCGGGCTATTTTCCGAGTTTTCGGTCAGCGGCACGTTTCGCGGTACTTACGATGCCGTCTATGATCTGAATGACGATGAGTTCGGCAAAAACTCCGGTCGTTCAGTGAGCTTTGCAGCACCGGGCAACCCGGCATTCTTCGGGATTCTCGCCACAGGCAACCCGGCCACGCCGCCCTTTCCGCCTTCAACGAATCCGGAATGGGCCGGCATCTTCCCGCCTCCAACACTCACCGGTGCGATTCCTCTCCCCGGTGTGCCGGGCGGTAATATCGGCGCCAACAATCCGAATGAAGGTCTGAGATTGCTCGGAGACGATGTCCACAATTTCGAGCAGGGCGGCGTGGTGCTTGCCTATCCGACTCGCCCCTGTGACATTGATAATCGGGGCTGCCTCAAGGACTACATGGATGATGACGAGAGCGACCTGCGCTTTCCGGAATTCAACGATGATCTGGATTTCATCCGGGAACTCTATCTGGATGCCACCATCGCCTTTGATAATGGTGATGAACTTGGATTCCGCATCGGTCGACAACAGGTAGTCTGGGGAAGAACTGATCTGTTTCGTGTTCTGGATGTCGTCAATCCGGTTGATTTCTCACGTCAGAATATCTATGACGAACTGGAAGATATCCGGATTCCGATGGGTATCGTGAACATGGAGTATCGCGCGGGTGCTTCGGGCCCGTTTGAAGACCTGAACTTCCAGGCGATCTGGAAATTCGAGGACTTCCGGCCCAATAATCTCGGCCAGGGCGGCGAACCCTATGCGATTCTGGGTGCCGGCAACTTCTTCAGAGCGATGAAAACCTGCTGGGACTACGGCTGTACTGCCTGGAACTTCCCGGCCACGGACCTCGCTGTGGAATTCCCGGTCGGTGCAATCGGCATACGGCAAGCCAATCTGCCGAGCGACCAGGATTTCGGATTCCGCATCGAAGGCGTCTATAAAGGAGTCGGTTTCTCACTGAATGCACTGCGTTATACATCACAGATGCCCTCATTGAGGGGTGGCATACCGGCAGATAACCCGTTCACTCCACCCATCGAATCACAATTCTATCCTTACTCCCTGGCATTCGATATCGACTTCCCCCGGCTAACCATGCTGGGCGGATCTGCCGATTTTTACATCGAGTCGATGAAGTCCGCGATTCGCGTCGAGGTGTCGTATACCACGGGTGAAGAATTTCCGAATACACTCGAAGAACGGTTGTTCTCGGAATCGGATGTCATACGCTGGGTCGTTGGTATCGACCGTCCGACGTTCATCCCCTTCCTGAACAAGCGGCGGGCTTTCCTGCTTTCCTGGCAAGTCTTCGGCCAGCATTTGCAGGATTATGCAAGAGCGCGTGTCAATGCCCAGGGCATCCCCACAGTGGCTGATGTCGGCATGGTCGACTGGAAGGACAATTTTACTACCACCTTCCTGTTTCAGGGTAACTACCTGAATGACCGGTTAACGCCGCAGATCCTTTCAGCCTGGGATTTTCGTGCCGGAAGTGGTGCTATTGTCCCGTCAATCGACTGGAAAATCAGTAATAGCTGGCGGTTGACTCTCGCATTCAACATGAAAATCGGTGAAGGCGCCAAGGGGTTTGACGATGATCGTGCCGCGAACCCGTATCCACCATTTACCTGTGCACCTCCCCTTGCTGCTGCCGGTTCGCCACTTTGCGGCACAGCCTTCAGCAGCCTGGGTGCAAGCGGCTATGAACCACTGGGACGCTTCCGGGCGGGCCCTTTCGGCATGGCCATCAACGAAGATGAATATCAACTGACACTCCGGTATCGGTTCTAACAGGAGACCACCATGAAACACAGCTTATTAAAAATATTGATTATCGGCGTGGTCGGACTTTCCCAGACCGTTGCAGCCGAATCATTTACCGAGGAAGACATCAATGGATCTTTCTATCCCTACAACGACTGGACACCCGCAGCAGAGGGCTATTCTGTCGGTGTGGTGATCGATCAGAGCAATGCCGACCAGTACGAGGCGATTCTGGATGAAGCATTGTTCAGGTTCGTCAAGGACGGCTGGGTGACGATCCGCACTGCACCAACCACGGATTTTCCGCTCAGTGATGATTATGTTGCCGCTACGCGTCAGTACGCCGGTGATGTTTCTGTTGCCGAGAATGGTACGCTGAATAACTTCGTGGCCGGTCGCGCATTCCCCCAGGAACCGCGAGCAGATGACCCGCAAGCCGGACAGAAACTGGTGTGGAACTATCAATACGGATTCAACTCCGGTGACAGCGAAACCATCTATCCTTTCTGGTGGACATTCCGGAATGTAAAAACCGGCAAGGTTGAGCGCACGCTGAAATTTGAATGGCATTTCCTCAATTTTAACCACCGGGTCACTTTTGATCCAAAGCCTGCGTATGAGAATAATCCGGGTGGAATCTATCGCGGTATTTACGGTATTGTGAAAGAACCTTTCGATCTGGCCAATACCCAGATTCTGATCCACCGCTACCAGAACGATACCAAGCGCGACAATGCCTGGCTGTACGTCGGGTTCCAGCGCCGGGTCCGCCGGCTGGCAGCGGGGCAAATTACCGATGCATTTCTGGGCAGCGACCTGATGATCGAGGATTTTGAAGGCTATAACGGCCGGGTCACAGACTATAGCTGGGAATATGGCGGAACCCGGAACCTTTTGATCCCGTTCTATTTTCATAATGATATGGAACTCGCGAATGTGCCGGAAAATGACCCTGATGGATACCGGTTCATCGATGTAGAGGGCCAGGGAAACTGTTTCCCCAAAGTGACCTACCAGTTACGCAAGACCTATACGCTAATCGGCAGGCCAAAAGACCCCAACCATCCGATCGGAAAACGGGTGATTAACCTCGATGCACAGACCATGACCATGGCTTCGCTGGTAACATACGACCGGAAGGGCGATATGTGGAAATGGTTCCCGATTGGCAAGGCACATTCCGATCACCACCTGCCAATTAACAAGGGCAAGGGCGTTGCACTGGACGACTTCGCGGTGGTCATCGACATTCAGGCCAATCACTGCACAACCCTGCAGTTCAAGAGCCAGGTAACCGATGATGTAAATCAACCGAAACTGTTTTCCGTGCAAAACCTTCGCAAGACGGGGCGCTAGCCGGCTGGTTGATCACCAACGGCTGACAAATGAAAGGGTGCCTGATCAGTCAGGCACCCCTCTTCGTTCAGGGGGGCGCTGAGAAAATGCTGCAAACACGACGCTCTTTTCTGTCAGGAGCCGGCGCAGGTCTGCTGACGTTTTCACTCGGTGGGTGCAAGGTCGAGATGACACCGGGAGAAGCGCGCCGGCAACAAGCGTCCTACTCTATCCTGAACGCCGAAGAAGTCCGTGTTCTGGACGCCCTTGCCGAGACACTGCTGCCCGGTGCAGCGGCTGCAGGAATGGCCCATTTCATCGATCATCAACTGGCCGCAGCGCCGGGCCGGCAACTGCTGATGATTAAATACCTCGGGGTTGATCCACCGTTCTCGGCTTTCTACCAGGCCGGACTTACAGCACTCAATGTGTATAGCAAGACACGCTACGGGCAACCGTTCCCGGCAATCGATCCAGCTCAGGCCCATGAACTGGTCACAACGATCAGTCAGGAAAATCCCGCAGGCTGGGAGGGAGCGCCCGCGCCATTCTTCTATTTCGTACTCCGCAATGATGCAGTTGATGTGCTCTATGGCACCAGGGCCGGTATCGAAGGGCTTGGTATCCCCTATATGGCTCATATAGAACCGGCAACCCCATGGTGACAATAAATCAATATAAACCAGTTAGTTATCAGCTTAAGTTCAGATGAGTTCCAGGAAAAAGTGAACCAGGACCGATCAGATACCGGAGCCGACAGTACTGATGTCATCATTGTCGGCTCGGGTGCGGCCGGCAGCGCCCTGGCTGCCAGGCTTGCCGAGGGAGGGAAAAAGATCGTCATTCTTGAGGCTGGTCCGGACCGCAGCAACAAGGATTTGATCAGCTCGCAGATCTGGGCCCGGCGGCTAAAGTGGAGCGGTCCGCCGGTCATCGAAACCGGCAACGATAAAATCGGCCATATATTCAACACAGGCTATGGTGTGGGCGGCAGCGCATTGCATCATTTCGGTGTATGGCCACGTCTGCACCCGGAAGATTTCAACAGCTTCTCTTCATACGAACGGGGGTTAGACTGGCCGATTGCCTATGAGGATCTCAAGCCCTGGTACGACCAGGTTCAGCAGGAAGTGGGGATTTCAGGCGATGCCGAACAGGAAACCTGGCGGCCTGACGGTGCCCCCTACCCGATGGGGCCTGTGCCCGTCTTCGCCCAGGGGCATGTTATTAAAAGGGGGTTTGATACGCTGGGCATCAAGACGGCTCCGCTGCCGCTGGCGATCACCACCCGGCCCTATAACGGTCGCCCTGCCTGCATCTGGGATGGCTGGTGTGATGCCGGCTGTCCCACCGGAGCGCTGGCAAATCCGCTCACGGTATACCTGCCCAAAGCCAAGACTGCCGGTGCGATACTCACCACAAATGCCACTGTCACCCGAATTCTCACCACCAGGGACGGCACACTCGCCACAGGTGTCGAGTATGCCGGTGAGAATGGATCACGAAAACAATTGCTGGCCAGGGTTGTTGTACTGGCAGCATTCTCTGTTCAAAACCCGAGACTGCTGCTGGCCTCCGCCAGCGAGAAACACCCGAACGGACTGGCCAACTCCAGTGACTGTGTCGGTCGTTACATCATGACCCATCCCGCCGGTTCAATTTACGGGCTATTCGATGACGAAACCCTGAGTTACCTCGGTGCGGTCGGCGGTCAGCTGCTCAGCCAGGATGGCTACGACAAACTCACCCATCGCGATAAAGGTGCCTTCGGCAGCTATCAATGGATGATTGCCCAGGCCGTCAAACCAAATGACCTGCTCGGCATTGGGCTGACACGACCAGATCTGTTCGGCAGCAAACTACAGGCATTCATGGAACGGGCAATACGTGGATTCGCCACCATGACAGCCGTTGCAGAGGATCTGCCGGATACAAACAACCGGCTCATTCTGGCTGATGAAAAGGATCACCTTGGAGTGCCACTGGCAAAAGTCACTCACACCACGCACCCGGAATCCAAAGCATTGTGGCAGGCGGTGATGGATGAAGGCCAGGCTATTTTCAAGGCCGCCGGCGCACAGGCAATATGGACCGGGCCACAGGCTCCCATGCACATCATGGGTGGCACCATCATGGGCAGCAACCCGATGACTTCCGTCACCAACAGCTTCGGCCAAACCCATGATATTCCCAACCTGGTCATTGCCGGCCCCGGACTGTTTCCGACCAGCGGCGGGGTCAACCCGACTTACACTGTCCATGCGCTGGCAATGCGAACCAGCCGGCATTTACTGGATAACTGGAATGTGCTGACTGCTTAAGCGACCCGACTGCAATCAGGAACTCGTATTTCGTTGCCGTTCAGACAAAAAAACGCCGCAATTGATGCGGCGTTTTTAGTTACGACCTGTTGGGTTGACTAGAAACTGCGACGAAGGTTCACTCCGTACCAACGCGGCGCACGGTATGAAACCTCGTTACAACCACAACCTGTTGCAATATTAAAGCCCTGGATACCCGCTCGTTCATCTGTGACATTCTTGATCTTCAATCCCGCCTCCCAGTGGCCATCCTCACTGATCCAGCCCAGGCCCAGGTTAACCATCACATAGGAATCGAACTTGTCAGCACTGAAGTTTCTCAGATTATAGAAAAATTCATCCGAATAGCTGATGTCACCGGTAATATTGACCATGCCGTTCAGCATTGGCCATTCGTAACGCGCCATGGCTGTTGCCTGCAACTCCGGTGCATAGGTTGGATCAACATCACGGGTCACTGAAGATCCAATCAGGATAGGAACATCTTTTACCGTTGCATCAAACCAGCTCACACTCAGCAAGGCATCAAAACCGTCGAAAGGAGACGTCTGCAACTCCAGCTCGACACCCAGATTGTCAGCATCTGCATTAATCACCACACCACCGATACCGGTAAACAGGAACGCCTGGTAATCGGAATAGTCATAGTAGAAAACAGACCCGTTGAGGCGGGTACTGCCATCAAACAGGGTTGCTTTGAATCCACCTTCGACACTCAGCAAAACCTCTTCTTTATAAGGTATGCCATCATTCCCGGTGGCGAATAACAATGAGATATAGGAGCCGAGCAGCGGCGCATTGAAACTTCCGGCTTTAACACCCCGGTTCACACCCGCATAAAGCAGCAGATCATCGTTAGGTTTATAGTCGATCTGCAATTTTCCCGCCCATAATGTGTCAGATGAATCTGCAGTGATACTGGTGCTGAGACCGCCCGGGAGCGGGGGCAGAAATTTCGGTCCCACGTGAATAGTACGGGGATCGGTGCTGCCAAAATAAAGACCTGCGTCCATGACAAAATCTTTTTCTTCCCGGATAACACGCAGACCAGCGATCAGAGTCACTTGATCACTCAGATCCCACTCATACTGGCCAAAAAGAGAATAAGAATCTGTCTGCAGCTCGGCATCAGTGCCGACATCCATTGCAGGGCCGGCAACACCGCCCTGTGAAATTTTGAGGCCATTATCCGATTCTGTATCAATGTTCAGGTAATAGAACCCCAGCACCCAACGACTCTGCTCGGCTTCACCATTCAATCGAATTTCTTGCGCAAAAGTCTGTGCGTCAACCCCGGCATAGTTTGCCAGATAATTGGCAGGAGCAGAGTCCACATCAATGAAAATCAATTTCTCGTAATCCTTGAAATCCGAGACTGCTGTCAGGTTCACGGAATCACTCAGCTCATATTCAAGCTTGGCAGTCAGACCCCGGGTATCGATCTCACCGGAATCTTCAAAGGCAAAGTCCCCGGATGTTTTGAAACCATCACCATCCGGATCAATATAGCCAAAAAAGTCCGCACCCGGCGGCCGGCCGAGATCGATCAATCCATCAGGACCAAATGCACCCGTTGTGTTATTGAAAAAATCATCTGTAACACCATTATCGTCCTGATCCGATCCGCAGTCAGAGCCATCGGCACAGATGGTTCGCCTGGTTTCACCGGGCGTAACATCAAGGGTATCGACCAACTCACCGGCGGCATTGTAAACACCAATCGTTGGTTTGGATTGATACGGGCCGGTAGCAACATTGGTAGTCACTACATTGCCCGTCAGGGTCAGGCTTAATTTTTCACTGGGCTCGAATAGCAGCGTACCGCGAAAGGCAAGGGTATCATCGTCACCCATATCAGCGCCGGCGCCGGCGCCGGGGGCCGCACCCGCTGCACTCAGCGGGTAGAGGTTGTCAAGATAACCATCCTGCTGGTTATACATAAAGGCGACCCGCCCTGCGACTGTCTTGCTCAGAGGACCACCCAAAGCACCTTCAATCCGCTGTTGATTCGCATTGGCAGAGGTATCGAATGAACCAAAAGTCAGATCCAGATAACCTTCCAGGCCCTCAAAGGTGGGTTGCCGGCTGATATAATGAACCAGGCCACCAGTAGCGTTACGCCCATACAGTGTCCCCTGCGGGCCTTTCAGAATTTCAACCCGGTCAATATCAAGTAGCGCGAAAGATTGCCCCTGGGCAATCGCGATATATCCTTCATCAAGATACACGGCTGTCGGCGCTTCGATCACATCGTTGAAATCATTCTGGGTGACACCACGAATGGTAAACTGGGTATTCTGACCCGCGATGTTTCCGCTGATGTGGACACCTGGCGAGAAGGCTGCGATATCAAAACTGTCCTCGACACCCAGGGCCTTCATCTGATCACCGGTAAATGCTGTGATAGCAATACCAACGTCCTGCACTCCTTGTTCCCGCTTCTGTGCGGTCACAATAATTTCATCCAGCACGTTCTGTGCATTCCCTGTGGAAGTGATGGAGATTGACAAGAAAGCTACTAAGTAAGGTGAGATCCTCAGGCCTGTTCTGTTCGACAGAAAGTTCTTCATAATCGCCCCTTAATTTTTTGCTTGATTGATTGACAATGACTTGAACAATATCAATCCGTTAGATTAGAAAATCTGATCACAAACATACATTCGATCAGTCCGAGACTAGCACGAATAGTGAAATTCGAACCAACCAAACGAGCAGCCCGTTTGATGATTTGGGCTTGCCAGAAAACGAACACATATGGTTGGACGCCAGGTACTGGTTCTGACAGACATTCAGGGATCGAACCAGCGGACTCAGGTATTCGTCAACTTGTTGATGGGTACTGGCCTGGCCGGTACGGCGGCATGGAAACTTCCAACATTTTCGATACTGGTCTTGCGTGTCACGGACAACACCTGAGCGGCGGTCGAATGGCACAGACGACCCTGGCACAGCCCCATGCCAATACGGGTGAGCAACTTGAGTGCATCAGCGGTCTGGATATGTGTGTGAACCGACAGGGCATCGTCGAGCTCCTGGCGGGTGACTGTCTCGCACCGACAGACGATTGTTTCCGGCGCCATGAGGCCAGTCCATAGTGCATGCGGCGGCGACGCGAGATCAGCGAGACACCTGGCAAAGCGCTCGTTTTTCTCACGTTGTCTCCGATGATCCGACGCCCCGAGCTCGGCTTGCTGAGTATCGAGGTTCCCCAGACTCCTGAGTATCCCCATCCCTGCGATGACTCCTTCAACGATAGCGGCATCGGCACCGGCCATACCCGTGACCTCCCCGGCAACGAATAACCCCGGCACAGTCGACTCCATCCACTCATCGTGTTGAACCAGCCAGCCACCGCGGTTCTCCGACCACAAGGCCTCAGCCCCCACCTGCCGGGCCAGTTCCGATGACACCAGAAAACCGTAACACAAACCGACAGCATCACACTCGAACTCCGTGGTACCTGTTCCGCTGACGCCCCCCATGGAGTCGATGGGCGCAATCGTTGCCGCCAAGACACCGCCGGTACCTTTAGCCTCTGTAATAGCGGAACCAAAGATGACCCGGACACCCGCCCTGCGAAGACGAAAGAAAACTCTCGCTATTTCTGTGAACTGAAGGAAATGACTGAACAAAACGCCAGGGTGTTGCAGAATGCTCCCTCCTGCAAGAGCCGGCTGGGAGAACACAACACCCGCCACCTTGCCGCCCGCCTTCAGAATCTGATCAGCGACAATCAACTGTAGGGGATGGCTACCGACCAGAAGAATGCGGTCGCCCGAAACCACTTGCTGACTCTTTAGCAATGTCTGAATTGCGCCGGCACCCATCACGCCCGGTAGTGTCCAGCCGGGAAACATCAACGGGCGCTCGTAACAACCTGACGCCAGCAGCACGGTCCTGGCCCGCAATCGCTCCATACCGGCAGCACCCGTAAGCCAGACTGAATGCCCGGCTGCCCCGATGCCTGGCGGTTGCGGGTCAGGGAACAAAGCAGAGACTGTCGTCCCGAATCGCCAGTCGATATCAGGATGATCCTCGATTGTCTGCAACAGGCGCTTTGCCGGGCGATACAAGCGCCCGTCCAGCCAGTTGTGAGCCTGCATGCACCGAGGGGGTTGCCGCAGGAACTGGCCACCGGGTCGCAACTGTTCATCAACAATCGTGATACTCAGATTGTGCCCGAGCACCGCCGATGCAGCGGCCAGGCTTGCGGGCCCGGCGCCAATAATCAGAACATCAGTTTGAGCCGGGGCACCCTTCACGGTCTGGCGGTGGCCGTGCCAAGCATGCGGACCGACAGGTCTGCTTCAACCTGGGTCTGACACGCTCTTACCCGCCGTTTGTCACTACCTCGGGGACCACTGACTTCGACGAGGCACTCATAGCACACGCCCATGTTGCAGAAAGCCCCGCGAGGATGGCCATCGCGGTCATAGGAGAATATTCTCAAACCACTCGCAAGCATAGCCGCTGCGATTGTCTCGCCCTCGAACGCAGCCAGCGGTCGCCCATTGACATGAATGGTCACTGTTCGTCGTTGTTCAACCACTTTTTCCACGCGAAACGCCAAAATCAATGAGCCCCCTTGATCGGGTTAGTCCGGGTAAAGCGAGCCGGACTGTAGGGATCAATGTCGATGGAAGTACGACCGGTGAGTATCAGCTCACTGATTAACCGTCCGTATGTTGGCCCGAGCGTAAAGCCGGAACTCCCGACCGCAGTGACAAATCCCGGTACCTCGGCCACCTCACCCAACACCGGCAACTCATCGGCCGTAACCCCAACGATACCGGTCCAGCAACGCAGCAAGTGAAAAGATGCCAGACCCGGCACCATCCGTTGTGCGACCTGCAAATTCTCCAATATGCTTTGGTCATCGATCCGGGCTCTGCTCTCAAGATCGGGGCGGCCGTGCCGCTGCTCAAAGTGCGCCGGCCAGCCACCGCCAATGAGAATATTCCCATCGCGGACCTGTTTCACAGAGAGGGGCCGGCTGACATGCTGAATCAGATGGGGAATGAAAGGCTCGCGGCGCTCGGTGGCATTCATCAACAATGGCACTGCACGAATCGGGCAATGCAGACCGGCATTTTCTGCAACCACGCCCGCCCAGGCGCCTGCCGCATTGACGACGGTGCCGCCAGTAACATCGTGTGTTTCTTCGTCACGACCCGCCGCTGCGTCCCGAACAATGCATGCCCGCCATTCTCGCCCCGTCCGTTCCAGCACCCCGACCCGTGAATGAGTGAGAATCCGGGCGCCGTGGCGCACCGCTGATTCTGCTAACGCGATCGTCACCAACCGTGGGTTTGCGTGCCCTTCCTGAGCACAAAAAGCAGCAGCCTGAATCTCGTCACAAAGGTATGGCGCTTTTTTTTGAACCTCAGATCCGTACAGTAATTGCGTGGATAATCCCCAACGCTTTTCCAGAGAACACTTCCGCTCAAGCAGTGCAACTTCGTCAGCTGTCTCTGCCAGCATGAGTCCACCATCCATGGTCACTTCCAGATCGGTACCCAGTTCTGATTCGAGATTCGCCCAATCATTGATGGCAGCCAGATTGAGGGGCATGATCCGGGCGAACTGTTCCAGCGCGCCATTAGCATGATCAATCAAGCGATGTTCCAGCTGAAAATGCAAAGAACCGGCATTTCTGCCTGACGCCTGACGATTTAATTCGCCCTTCTCGACCATGAGAACCGTGGCGCCGCCTTTTGCCAGGTAGTAGGCTGTTGCACATCCGATCAGACCACCACCGATGACGACGACATCGAAGGCGCTATTCGTTGTCATACGGCAGTCTACCGAGACTCCCCAGCGTTGTCTTGATGATCGCCACTTGCTCGGGCTGCAAGGGCAAAATGGGCCGGCGCGGAAAGCCCCCTGGCAGACCCTGTAAGTTGAGTGCGGTTTTGAAAACGGCCTGTGCAGACCCAAACCTTGCCGTGTAATCCGGATGAAACCAGTCTTGCATGATCCGCTGGTCGCGAGCGCCCAGCGCCAGTGCCCGTTTCGTGTCGCCTGCCCACAGTGCATTGAAGAACCCGGGTTGGTCGCGCCCCAATACAGCCCCGGCACCCATCACACCACTGGCCCCTTCCTTCACCAGGTCCGCGCCCTGTTCGGTCATCGGTACACCGAAGATTCGCACCCGGTGTTTCAACGCCCGGAATACGGCCAGGAAATGATCAGGGTTGCCGGTAGAGTTTTTAATGGCCACCACTTTGTCCAGAGTAGCGAGTCGCTCAAGCAGCGCCAGGCTCATATCAACATTGGTGCCCGGCGGCCAGTTGTAGACACAGATAGGTAAAGATACCGCATCGTTGACCTCTTCATAAAAGGCAAAAATCTCGCACTCGGTAGGTCGAACATAGGGCGGCGGAGATAATAGTATGCCGTCCAGACCGCTTCGTGTCGCATCAGTTGCGCGGGCGATTACCTCCCGGGCGGTGAATGCATTGCACCCGCCGATCAATGTCATACGACCTTTGAGCACTTCGCCGGCAGTTGTGAATAGCGCAGCCTTTTCCGCTGCTGTCATGCTGAACCACTCACCGGTGGTACCAGCCAGCACGATGCCGTGCATGCCCTCTTCGGCCAGCCACTCCAGCAGAGCAACCAGCATTTTCAGATCAAGACGCTGCTCCTCGTCGAATGGCGTGGTAATAGCTGGAATGTAGCCCTGCCAGTCTACAGATTCACGATCCACGTTGGACTCCACAATTCAGTTGTTGTCCGGGAGGCTAACAGCGGGTTCTAATTGTGACAATCACAATGTATTCTAGGCTTATGTGCGTTTAACGCAACAGATAATCAATAACGATGCGCCTCAAAACCACAACCCGTGTCTCTGTCAGTGCGATCCGCCTGCGCTACCTCTATGAGGTTGTTGCGGCCGGCTCCATGCGGGCTGCCAGTGACAAGCTTGGCGTGGCACCATCTTCCGTCAGCCGCCAGGTCGCCCAGCTCGAGGAAGAGCTCGGTCTGCCCCTTATCGAGAAAGGCCGCCGGGAGATTGCACTGACCGAAGCCGGTGAAATGGCGGTTCGGTACTACCGTCACCAGATCTCGGAAGAAGAGGCTTTCCTGTCAGAGCTGGAAGACCTGCGAGGACTCCGCAAGGGCACCGTAGTTTTGGCGCTCGGGGAAGGATTTGTCGGCCAGCCACTGAGCGCTGTTTTGCACGAATTCACCAGCCGATACCCTGACATGCGGCTCAAAATTCGCCTGGGCGGCACGAATGAGGTGCTGCGCCTCGTGGCTGAAGACGAAGCACACCTTGGCATGGCCCTGGAAACACCCGTCGACCCGAAAATTCGGGTATGGAAAGCCGTGCCCCAACCCATCAAAGCGATTGTGTCGGCCAAGCATCCTTTGGGCCGGAAAAAGAAAGTCACACTGACTGATCTGGCGCGCTATCGATTGGCTCTCCCGCCGCGAAACTTTAGAATCCGCCAGCTTATCGCCCAGGCTGAACAAAAAGAAGGGGTCTTTCTGACACCCGCGATTACATCCAACTCTTTATTAATCCTGAAAAACTTTGCCCAGTTCGAAGAGGGTGTGACCCTGTTACCGGAGCTTGCATCGATTGCAGAGACCCAAGCCGGCACCCTGCGCTCCATTCCTATTTCCAACGAAGCCTTGTCACAAACGCAGGTCCAGATTGTGCTTCGTGTGCGCCGCCAGCTCCCTGCGGGTGTCATGCGCCTGCTGCATCTCCTCGAAGGCTATTTGTAACACCAGCAATAGAAGCAATATCCGCCGATCATGCAATATTGGATAACGTTGCGAAAAAGACAACGAATATTGAATTGTATTGTTATTGCCGTATGTCCGCAGTTGCGTAAAAGTAATGCCGTGTCCGGGTACGGATGCCGATAAAACGGACCCGGTATACGTACCGGGTAAACAGGCCGGGCTCTGCAGATGCCCGCCACTCCTTTTTGCAGGGGGCTAAAATGAGACCATCGACGATCAACAACTATTTCGCCTGTACATCCTGTCGCGCCAGGCTTGCGCCTGCCAGCATCGCAGTCTGTCTGATATTCCTAGCCGCGGGCATCACACCGCAAGCCATGGCTCAGGAAACGGATGACGGCATGATTGAGGAAATCACCGTCACGGCGACAAAACGTGGGGCGCAGAGCCTTCAGGACGTCCCGTTCGCCATGCAGGCGATCAGTGGCGATGAACTCAACGGGCGTGGCGCAGTGGACTTCGATGATTTTTTCAGACTGGTACCGGGACTGGCTGTTTTCGATCAGGGCCCCGGAGACAAGCGCTACATTATTCGCGGCGTGAATTCTGTCGGAGCAGGCACGGTCGGATTGTATCTCGATGAAGCCATCATCACCGGCGAGAACGCTCAGGACGGCGGTGGCCGTCAACCCGACATCAAAGTATTCGATGTTGAACGGATCGAAGTACTCAAAGGGCCTCAAGGTACAACCTTCGGCTCAAGTTCACTGTCAGGAACCATTCGCTACATCACCAACAAACCCTCGCCTGACCAGATAGAGGGGCGACTGGAAGCCGGGTTGCGTAGCATGAAAGATGCCGATATGGGCTATCAGCTCGACGGTGCGCTGAATATTCCCCTGGTGCAGGACAAAGCAGCTATTCGGGGTGCGATCTTTTATCTCGATCAGGACGGCTACATTGACAACGTTCTGGCCAGTGGTGTCAATAATGATGAAACCATTGCCGGTCGCCTGTCATTCCTGTATCAACCATCTGATTCCTTATCACTCAGCCTGATGGCGATGTACCAGAATCTGGAAACAGATGGTCCTGCATATTTCAACAATATTGACTACAGCAATAATCCGCTGCCGGGCCTTTTCCAGGCAGATGTCACCCATAACGGTTTCGAAGACGAACTGCAGGTCTACAATGCGACTCTGGAATTCGTGCAGGACTACGGAACCATTACGGCCACGGCCTCCTATCTTGATCGGGATACAACGTTTGATCGGGATGCATCGCTGGCACTGGAAGCATTTATTGGCCTGCCTCACCTGGGTGCGGGCAGAAGCGTCATTACACAACCGAAGAACCGGGAACTGCAAAGCTACGAGATCCGCTATGCTTCGGACTTCGAGGGCCCTGTGCAGATTCTGGTCGGCGGATTTTACCAGACAGAAGAACGTTTCTTCCGCAGCGCTATCCTGAGTGCCAATAGCAACGGCAATATCGAGCCCAGCCCCACTATAACTCTGGATCGAAATGTGACCACTGAAATAGATGAAGTCGCGTTGTTCGCCGAAGTCAGCTTTGAAATTTCGGACCGGCTGACTTTCACTGGTGGCGCGCGTTACTTTGATATCGAGGTCGACGAAGTCGCCGAGAGCGTGGTCGGATTTGGTGGCGGTGCCGGCGGCGGTGTGGGCCCGGGACTGGTGTTTGCCGAAGACGATGTCATATTCAAAGGCAATCTGTCGTACTACTTTACTGACGATGTGCATTCCTATGTACAGGTTGCGGAAGGCTTCCGATCCGGCGGCACTAACGATCAAACCGCAGCAGCTATTGCCGGCGTGACCATCCCCGAGGGTTTTGGGTCAGACTCCCTGATCAACTATGAGCTGGGTGTCAAGAGTCAGACGGATGACCGGCGCTGGTCAGCGGATGCTGCCTTGTATTATATCGATTGGTCGAATATCCAGTTGCAGGATCAGGCAACGGACGGTCAGCTGACATTTCCGTTTCGCGGTAATGGCGGCGCTGCCGATATCATTGGTATTGAACTTGAATTGTCGTTCCGCCCGGTTGACGGGCTGGACCTGGGTCTGGCGGCCAATTTCAATCAGGCAGAGTTGTCAGAGGACAACCCGATACCCACCAGCGGGCAGAACGGCGATGACATTCCGTACGTTCCAAATACGACTATTTCGGCCACCGCCAACTACGAATGGCCACTGGCCACCCGAAACCTGACAGCCTTCGTTGGCGGCGATATCTTTTACGTGGATTCCAGGAACACGGAACTGCGCCCGGACAATTCGAACTTTGTTGAACTGGACAGCTACACGCTCCTTAATCTGCGTGCCGGCATCGAGAACGATTCAGGCTGGTCTGCGAGTCTCGTCATCAACAACCTGGCAGACGATGATACGGTAGTGGATGTCTTCCGGATTATTCCCGGACTGACCCCGGATGGATTCATTTTCAATACACCACGAACCATCGTGTTAAGTGTTGCCAAGGACTTTTGAACGTACAACAACAACCACGTCAATGGTCGTCCCGACTGCTGTTCCTTGCAGCGGCAGTCGGCAGTGCGGTCGGGATTTCCAATATCTGGAAATTCAGTTATGTGGCCGGAGAGAATGGCGGCGGCGCCTTTGTCCTGATCTATATCGCTGCGCTGGCTCTGATCGCGCTGCCGGCGCTTATCGCTGAACTCCTGATAGGCCGCCGGGGCGGGAAAAGCGTTGTGGGAACCATGCAGGCACTCACCCTGCGCGACGGACTCAATCCGGCCTGGCGATATTACGGCCTGATGGCGATCGCCGGCGTCTTTCTGGCCTTGTCTTTCTATTCTGTGGTTGCAGGCTGGATGCTGGATTTCTTCCGACTGTCCCTCACCCAGGGATTCAGCGACCTGACTGTTGCGAATGCCGACCACATGCTGACCACTATGCAGGCCGACCCCGTGCGAATGGTCATTTTCCAGGCCAGTTTCGTGGCACTCACCGCCGTGACGGTCGCCGGAGGAATACACCGTGGCCTTGAACGTGTCTTGAGTTGGCTGACACCCGGACTTTTTCTGATTCTGGCGGTATTGCTTGTGTATGCCGTCGTTGCCGGTGACTTCCGGGCCGGGGTTGCATTCCTGTTCCAGCCGGATTTTTCCAAGGTCAACGCCAACGTCATACTCATGGCTGTCGGCCAGGCATTTTTCTCCCTCGGTGTAGGTCTCGGTGTCCTGATGACCATCGGGGCCTACATGAATAAACAAACCCCTATCGTGAGTTCCGCAATCATCATTGCGGCGGCTGACGGTGGCGTGGCTCTTTTTGCCGGGCTGGCAATTTTCCCGCTGGTGTTCGCTCATGGCCTGTCTCCTGCGGAAGGCCCGGGCCTGATTTTCGCCACACTGCCGCTGGCTTTCGGCCAGATGCCGGGGGGCGCTGTGTTTGGCCCGATGTTTTTCCTGCTGATGGCCTTCGCTGCCCTGACTTCGTCCATCACACTACTGGAGGCCATCGTGGCCTGGCTGGAGGACTACACAAAATTCAGCCGCGTCTCCCTCACCATTGTGACCGGATTAGCATTGTGGATCGTCGGGCTGGCGACCGTATTCTCTTTTAATATCTGGGCCGACTACCGGCCCCTGTCTTTCATCCCGGATATGGCTGATCGGACGATTTTCGGCGTGCTGGATTACCTGGTCGCCAACATCATGATGCCGTTGGGCGGTTTCCTGGTCGCGGTGCTGGCAGGCTGGGGGCTCTCCCGGTCGGCAACCCTGGAGGAGCTCGGACTGTCAGACGGCTGGGCCTTTCGGGTCTGGCGGTGGCTCGTCCGGTACGGTGTCCCGCTGGCCATCGTAACCGTGTTTGCCGTCAACCTGACTTAGGAGCGTCCTGTCATGACCAATGAAGCCACTTTACCCGGGTTCAGTCACATCGATCACATTGGGCTGACCGTGCCGGATCTCGAAGCAGCTATCGATTTCTACACCCGTATCTTCGGTGCTGCACTGGCCTACCGGATGGGCCCGTTCGATGCGGCCGAAATACCGCCGATGGAGGACGGGCGGGACTGGACCGAAGCCCACGTCGATGTTGCCGGCGCACGACTGACAATGGCCATGCTCAAGCTCGGCCCGAATCTCATGATAGAGCTGTTTGAGTACAACAAACCTTCGGATGCCAGTAAAAAGCCACCCAGAAACTGCGACATCGGTGGTCATCATCTGGCCGTTAAAGTAGCGCTGCTTGAACCAGCTATCCAGCACCTGAAGGCGAATGGCTGCCGGGCTCTCGCCGGTCCCATCGTCATGGACGAAGGCCCTACCGCTGGATCCCGTGCTCAATATCTCATCGACCCCTGGGGCAACTACATCGAGCTCATGGAATACGAGTCGCAGGCCTTCATGGTTGATGCAGGAGTTGTGCCGTATTCTCCGGGATAACCCCCTCAATGATTCGTCAGGACAACAAAGGAGACGCAAATGAATCGCGAAGCCATCAACCCGAATGACATGTACAACGCAGTACAGTTCGGATTCTCGCACGCCGTCAAAAACGACAGCGGACAAACCATCCATTGCGCGGGCCAGGTTGCCTGGGACGACAACGGCGATCTGGTCGGCGCCGGCGATCTTGCGGCTCAAGTTGCCCAATGCCTGCGCAATCTGAAAAAAGTGCTGGCCCATGCCGGAGCGAGGCCGCAGGACATCGTGCGTCTACGGACTTATGTAGTGGATCATTCTCCGGAGAAACTGGAGACAATCTGCTCGGCGATCGGCGCATTTTATGAAGGTGAAGCACCTGCGGCCAACACATTAATCGGGGTACAAACGCTCGCGTTGCCTGATTTTCTGATCGAGATTGAAGCAACTGCGGTAATCAACTGAGATGACAGCAGGTAAATGACCGGCCAGGCAACATAAAAAACGGTTCGGCCCTGTCAGACTGGCGGCTGAAAAAAGCTCGGTTCGACCCCGTTTAAATCGTCCTAAATCATCAAATCGACCGCTCGTTTCGCCCTCTCCAATGTGACAATTCGTGTTACGCTCAAACGCTGTTGACAATGGCAGAGCCACCATCGGAATGTGAATCCGTTCTGTCAGATCACTGGAGAACAACAAGATGTATCCAGCCCCTTTTCACTACCATCGGGCCGATTCTCTGCAGGAAGCCATCTCGCTGTTATCGGAGCTGGGCGAATCAGCCAGGGCGCTTGCCGGCGGGCAGACCCTGCTGGTCTGGATGAAACTGCGCTTCGATGAACCGCAACATCTGGTTGACCTCAGCCGGATACCCGGGCTGTCTGATATCAGCATGGAAGGTGACGAAGTGTGTATCGGGGCACTGGCAACCCATGCAGAGATCACAAAATCAGCAGTTGCCGATGCCATACCGATTGTTCACGATTGCGGGTCAGGCATTGCGGATGCACAGGTGCGCAGTCGCGGCACCATTGGTGGTTCGCTGGGCTCGGCAGATCCGAGTTGTGACTGGCCCACGCTATTGCACACACTTGATGCCACGCTGACCTGTGTCGGATCAGAGGGTACCCGAAAAATTTCCGTCTCCGATCTGGTCGAAGACATCTATACAACGATACTGAAACCGGCCGAATTGATCACTGAAATCAGGTTCAAAATACCGCCTGCAAACAGTGGCGGTTCATACACTGCGTTCAAGCGCTGTGCGCCCGCTTACCCGACTGCCTCCGCCGGTGTTCAGCTCACGCTGGCGGATGGCGATGTCTGTAGTGATATTCGCATGGCACTGGGTTCGGCAGGCCTGAAAACCATTACCAGCAAAAAAGCAGAGGATATCCTGCGCGGCAGCCCATTGACCAAAGCCGGCATCGACAAAGCGACAGAAACCATTGTCGCAGCTGCAGAACCGGTGCCTGACCAGCGGGGTTCTGAGGATTTCAAACGTGCCGTGCTGCACACTCTGGTCAAGCGTGCTGTAGACATTGCCGTCCGACGCTGCCACGGAGAAACTATCAGGGGACGTCATGAGTATGTCTGAAGTGATTGCCAGTAAAGAAATCAGCGGTGTATCAGTCCAGGTCACCATTAACGGGCAAGCTTACCAGCGCGAGGTCGAACCGCGATTACTGCTGGTACAACTCATCCGGGAAGAACTGGGGCTCACCGGTACACATATCGGATGTGATGTGACCTATTGCGGTGCATGCACGGTGCTGGTCGATGGAAATCCGGTCAAATCCTGCACCATGCTGGCAATCCAGGCAGACCAGTGCGAGATACTCACGGTAGAGGGGCTTGAACAGGATAGTGAACTGCATCCGCTGCAAAAGGCGTTCTCCGAAAACCATGGTCTGCAATGTGGCTTCTGCACACCCGGCATGCTGATGTCGTCGGTTGCACTATTGGCTGAAAACCCGGATCCGAGCCCGGATGAAATCCGCAAGGGCATCAGTGGCAACCTCTGCCGGTGCACCGGTTACAACAATATTATCAAATCCGTCCAGGCCGCAGCCAAAGAGATGGCGGACTGAACACAAAATGAATACCAGATAAATATACAACAAGATGAGCAAACAAGGACTGAAACAGTGGCGATAGTATTTGATGGCGAGTTTGAAGTGGCCCGCTCCCGTGAGGAAACATTTGCATTCCTTTCCGACCCGCAGGTATTTGCACCCTGCCTGCCCACGTTCGAAGAAATGGAGATGAAGGACAACCAGACGGCGATTGTTAAAGTCAAGATCGGTATCGGAAAAATCCGGGGTACTGCAACCATCACGCTGACGCTAGAGGAAAATGAAGCGCCCCTCCGG
>JAJRUG010000040.1 GCA_024277915.1 Gammaproteobacteria bacterium | reverse complement strand
TCAGGATTAAACTCCGCTACCGATGCCTGCACGGAGACCCTGCGAAATGGCTTTGAAAGATCGTAGTTTTGACCCTGGTATTCCATGTTGCTGGTACCAAATAGCGATTCCGACAGACTGCGAATCATATTGTCAAGCAGGTCCATCAGCACTTCATAGGCTGCGTAAGCCATGTACAGCTCGAGCATGGTAAATTCGGGATTGTGCCGGGTTGACATGCCTTCATTACGAAAACTGCGGTTGACTTCGTATACCCGCTCAAGCCCGCCGACCACCAGCCGTTTCAGATACAACTCGGGTGCTATGCGTAAATAAAGCTCCCGGTCGAGCGCATTGTGATGAGTCGCAAAGGGGCGGGCGACCGCGCCACCCGGAACCTCATGCATCATCGGCGTTTCAACTTCGGTAAAATCCATTGCATCCAGGTAAGACCGGATAAATTGAATGATTCTTGTCCGCCGCCGAAAAACCTGGCGTGATTCTTCGTTCATGATGAGATCCAGGTACCGCTGACGATATCTTGCCTCGGTATCGCTTAGCCCATGGAATTTTTCCGGCAACGGCTGAAGTGATTTGCTCAACAACACGAGTTCGGCCACCTTGACGGAGAGCTCTCCGGTACGCGTTCTAAACAACGTACCCTTCGCCCAGACAATGTCGCCCAGATCCCATTTTTTGAACCCGGCATACACACCTTCTGGTAAACCATCCCGTTGAAGAAAAAGCTGAATCTGCCCCGACCGGTCCTGCAGGCTGGCAAAGCTGCTTTTCCCCATGATGCGCTGGGCCATCATCCGCCCGCCTACCGTAACCTCGATAGCCTCATCTTCAAGCGACTCCTGGCCATGCTTGTCATAGTTGGCATGAAGTTGCCCTGCCAGCGCGGTACGGCGAAAGGTATTGGGATAGCCAAACCCCTTGGCACGCAATTCATCCAGCTTGCGACGACGTTCGGCAACCAGCCGATGGTCAGAGGTTTTTCCGTCATTCATCTTTTTTTCCTGCGCTAAGTACTATACGCCCTGTTTCAGGCTCGCTTCCATAAACGGATTCAGCGCCCCGTTCAACACAGCATCGGTATTGCCTGTTTCAAGGTTGGTACGCAAATCCTTGATTCTTGACTGATCCAGAACATAGGAACGGATCTGGGAGCCCCAGCCAATATCCGACTTGCTGTCCTCCACGACCTGCGCTTCTGTTCGGCGCTTTTGTTCTTCCAGTTCATACAACTTGGCTTTCAGCTGTTTCATTGCCGTCGCCTTGTTCTTGTGTTGTGACCGGTCATTCTGGCACTGCGCAACAACACCTGTCGGCACGTGGGTAATTCTGACAGCCGACTCGGTTCGGTTAACATGCTGCCCCCCCGCCCCGCTGGCACGGTAAACGTCGATTCTCAAATCAGATGGATCAATTTCCACCTCGATTTCATCGTCGATTTCAGGTGATACGAATACCGCCGCAAAAGAAGTATGCCGTCTGTTCCCGGAATCAAACGGTGATTTCCGAACCAGGCGATGCACACCCGTTTCGGTGCGTAACCAGCCAAATGCATATTCACCAACAACCCGGACTGTCGCACTCTTGATGCCGGCCACATCTCCCGGTGAAACTTCGATAATCTCTGCCTTGAATTCGTTGGCATCACACCATTTCAAATACATCCGCAACAACATTTCAGCCCAGTCCTGGGCTTCCGTACCCCCGGAGCCTGCCTGGATATCCAGATACCCGTTTGATATGTCCGCTTTGCGATTGAACATGCGATGAAATTCCAGGTTTTCAACAACCGCTGAAATTTTTTCCAGTTCCTGTTCAACCTCGGTAACCGTTTCAGCATCATTTTCTTCTTCTGCCAGTTCCAGGAGCTCCGAGGCATCGGCAAGACCCTGGTCTGTTGTTTCAAGTTGCTGCAACAGGGTTTCGAGCTGGGAACGCTCCCGCCCCAGTGCTTCGGCACGCTGCTGATCGCTCCACACATCGGGCGATTCAAGTTCCAGTGACACTTCCTTCAATCGTTGATGTTTGCCATCAAAGTCAAAGATACCCCCTGAGAGCGGCATTGCGTTGAAGCAAGTCGTCGATTCTGATTTTTATCTGATTGGTTTCCATGGCGGCTCATCCTATTCGCAATGAATGTGTTCTACAACCAGTTGCACGGAGCGCCGGCCACGAAAGTCGTTGACATCCAGTCGATAAACGAAATGGGCAGTCACACCGGAAGAGTGACTGGAAGGGTTCGGCACCAGCTCCGGATAACCAAAAGCAATAGCATCGAACATCATGGCTGCGCCCGGATGCTGAAGTTTCATTTTCAGGTGTTTGCCCTTCAGCAGCCTTTGGTCAACGATGCGGAGTTTGTTATCGAATACCGGCTCGGAAAACCCCTGCCCCCAAGGGCCTGCTGTGCGCAATGTCTCGGCCAGTTCAAGGCAGATTTCATCCTCGCCCAGGCCACCGTCAGTTTCAATAGTATCCGGCGCGTTCAATGCTTCAGTACAGCGCCCCACTTCCGTTTCAAACGCCCTTTGAAATGCAGGGAGATCTTTTTCCGCCAGTGTCATGCCCGCAGCCATGGCGTGCCCACCAAATCTGGAGGCTGCACCCGGCAACGATTCAAGAGATGCTGCAATGATATCCCTGATATGAATACCCGGAATTGAACGGGCTGATCCTTTCAGCTTGCCCGGCTGATCCGCGCGCGCAAAAGCAATAACCGGCCTGCCGAGTTTTTCCCTTACGCCGGTCGCCACGAGGCCGACAATGCCTTCATGCCAGCCCTCGTTAAACAGGCAATAGGCGTCGTTGGCGGCGGCCTTCCCGACAAATTCCTCTGCCTGCTGCAATTCAGCCTCGGCTTCCTGCTTCATTTTTTCCTGCAGCGCCCGCCGTTCAGTATTCAACGCATCCAGACGTTCTGCTAACTGCCTTGCCTGCGCCGGATCATCAGCCAGCAAGCAGTCGATTCCCAGTGACATATCCTCCAATCTGCCGGCAGCATTCAAACGAGGTGCGATGCCAAAGCCGAGGTCAGTACTATTCGCCCGGGTCTGATCCCGCCCCGCGACTGCGAACAGCGCCTTGATACCAGGTCGCGTCTGACCGCCGCAAATCCGCCTTAACCCTTCCGCTATCAGAATCCGGTTGTTGTAATCCAGTCGCACCATGTCCGCTACGGTACCGAGCGCGACCAGATCCAGCGTATCTGCAACCACAGATCGCGCTACTTGCTTT
Organism: Gammaproteobacteria bacterium; assembly: GCA_024277915.1. Classification (GTDB taxonomy): domain Bacteria; phylum Pseudomonadota; class Gammaproteobacteria; order Steroidobacterales; genus JAJRUG01. The sequence continues at coordinate 45,366 of JAJRUG010000040.1, read as the reverse complement.
GTAATTTCTCCACGCTGCACCAACAGCCTGCCCAGCGCAGCCATGACATAGAAGGCCACCCCGACGCCACTCAAACATTTGCTGGAGAAATGGTTACCGCTGAGATTCGGGTTCACGATGACGGCGGCATCTGGCAATTCGCTGCCCTGTAAATGATGATCAGTGACAATGACGTCAATGCCCAACTCTTTTGCCCGGCGCACGCCCTCTACACTGCTTACCCCGTTATCAACAGTCACGATCATCGCTGGTTTCAGGTCTGCAGCCAGCTCGGCGATTTCGGGTGAGAGCCCATAGCCAAATTTGAATCGATCGGGCACCAGATAGCTGACCCGGTCGAACCCCATGTCGCGCAGGCAACTGACCATCAGAGTGGTTGCGGTTGCCCCATCTGCATCAAAATCACCCAGTATTACGATGCCCTGCTGTTTGTCGCGCATGTCAGCCAGCAGTGAAGCCGCCTCCTGCGCTCCTTCCAGCCCGCCTACCGGCAACATACCCGACAAGGAGCAGTCCAGTTCACCCGCTGCCACCTGCCGCGCGGCCAGAACGCGCCGCAGTACCGGGTGTAAATGTTCCGGCAGCTTGCTTTCGAGCTCTGGTGGCACTGTTCGCCGGCTGATAGTTTTCATTGGCTTATGAGTCAAGGCACACTCCCGGTGAGGCTCGGACAAGATGCAGGTGGAGCCTGACGACTCCCACGGGTAATATGGATCATTCGCTAATATGAGTTTTTACGTCAATGAAACTGGATCTTGACCAACCTGCAGGAAACTATGCACGCTCATTCTCCCCCGGAGAGCTGCGCATCAACAACAAAGTTTTCCGCACACCCGTCATTCTCACCAGCGATAGTATTCTGGAATGGTCGCCACCGCCAATCGCAGCGATGACTGCTGCTGATTTCGAGCAGATCCTGTTGATGAAACCGGAACTGATCCTGCTGGGCACCGGAACCAGACAGGAAATCCCGGAAAATGCACTCATCATCACGATCATGAAACAAGGCATCGGGTTCGAATTCATGGATACTGCTGCAGCCTGCCGAACATACAATCTTCTGGCCGGCGAATACCGGAATGTTGTCGCAGCCCTGCTGGTGAACTAAGCTGCCGACCCGTCAACGGTTTGGCAAATATCTCACAGGGTCTACGGGCTGCCCGTTTTTTCGAATCTCAAAGTGCAACATAGGTCGCTGCGCCTGACCCCTGCCAACCCGCGCTATTTTTTGCCCTTTTTGAACCCGTTCGCCCTCTTTCACCAACAGTGAAGCGTTGTGACCGTATGCGCTGAGATAGGTTATGTTGTGCTTGATAATCAGCAGCTCGCTGTAGCCAGCCAATCCGCTGCCCGCGTAAACAACCACTCCATCGGCAGCAGCAACAACTGACTGGCCCAGTTTGCCTTCGATCTGAATTCCCGACTGAGTCTGCGGTGACCGGCCGAATGCCATCACGATTTTGCCCCCCAGAGGCCAGCTCCAGTTGCTCGGCGGGGGGACGTCGGCAGGTACCGGTTGTAACCGGGGATTTTTCCCCGCTTTTGCTGATGAGCCGGCCGGTGAGTTGCGATCCGCCGTACCTGATGGCGCCTGGGCCTGCGGCGGTGAAAGGTGGATTTTCTGCCCGGCACGAATCAGCGAACCATCACCGAGCCCGTTCCAGCGTGCCAACTCCCGGTAGTCGAGCTGGTAATACCATGCGATGGAAAATAGCGTTTCGCCAGGCTGCACAACATGATCCTCAGGAACCCATCGCAATGCGCTGCCACACCCACCCAAGGCAAGTAACACTATTGCCATGGCACAGAAACGGCCGAAAATCACAACATGCCGGTTGTCGGAAAACTTCAATCCCTGAGTACCAGATAGGCAATAACGACCAGTACAATGACAACCCAGCCAATAATATCGATGAATTGCTTCAGCTTTGCTTCAAATCTCGGACCACCCCATGCAACCAGTCCTGCGACCAGAAAAAATCGTGCCGCCCGCCCTACGAAGGAAGCAATAACAAATGGCACCATCGCCATCGACATCGCTCCGGCGGCAATAGTGAATACCTTGTACGGAATCGGCGAAAAACCGGCCAGCAAGATCGCCCAGAACCCCCACTGCACGAACCAGTCCTCGGCCCTGAGGTAGGCACTCATGTATCCAGCCTGCTCGATCAGTGGCTCCACCGATTCAAATGCCAGCGCACCCAGCAGAAAACCGGCTATCCCGCCGAGCACCGATGTGATTGCTGTTAATGCCGCCAGCGACCACGCCCTCTCCGGCCGCGCCAGCACCATCGGTGCAAGCATCACGTCGGGTGGTATCGGAAAAAATGATGATTCGGCAAAACTGAGCGCGCCCAGATACCAAGGTGCATTCCTGTGGCGAGACCAAACCATGACACGATCATACAGATTCGAGAAAATACGCATCAGCCGGTACCGCCCAGCATGGGTACAAACGAGACATCACACAGGACCTCCCGAACAAACTCACTATCAGTGCGAGTGATACTGATCAATTGCTGACTTGCCGACCCGCCCACCGGAATCACCAACCGTCCTCCCGGAGCGAGTTGATCGAGCAGAATCTGGGGTATTTCTGCCGGAGCCGCAGCAACCAGAATACCATCGAACGGTGCCTGTCCCGGCCATCCCTTCATGCCATCACCGTGACGGAAACGGATGTTGTGATAGCCTAATTCATTGAGCCTGGCACGTGCTGACTTCGCCAATCCGCCATGACGTTCAATCGAAAAAATCCGTCTGACAAACGATGACAACACCGCCGTCTGGTAGCCGCAGCCGGTGCCGATTTCCAGCACCTTTTCCAGCTGAATTCGTTTTCCGTCTCGGACGATCAAGGCCTGGGTCATCAATGCCACAACAAAGGGCTGGGAAATAGTCTGCCCCTTGCCAATGGGCAATGAGCTGTCTTCATAGGCACGGCTGGCAAGCGCTTCATCAATAAAAAGATGCCGGGGCACATTGCGAATACGATCAAGAACCTCCGGATCACTGATACCATGGTTCGAAAGTCGTTCGATCAAACGCTCACGGGTTCGTGCTGATGTCATGCCTATGCCGCGCAGGCTGTGCGTACTACCCACCACTTGGTAACCAGGCCTCCAGTCCCTCAATCTCTGCATGCCGGGTCAGATCAATCTTCAGAGGGGTCACCGAGACATACCCCTCTTCAATCGCACGAAAATCGGTACCGGGACCCGCATCCTGCTCTGGACCTGCGGGACCCACCCAGTATACGGATCGCCCCTTGGGATCGGTGGCCTTCACCACCGGCTCCGCCCGATGCCGGTGTCCAAGCCTGGTCGCCTTGAACCCCGCCAGTTCAGAATAGGGCATATCGGGGACATTGATATTCAGAATGGTATCAGCAGGCAGAGGCGATGCGATGAGGTGCTGAAACAACACACGGATCGCTTCACCAGCTGCATCAAAATTCCTCAGATTGTCACCAACCAGCGAGATCGCTACCGCCGGCAGCCCCAGAAATCGCCCCTCCACTGCTGCAGCGACGGTTCCCGAATAAAGCACATCATCGCCCAGGTTTGCGCCATGATTGATTCCGGCAATCACCATGTCCGGCTCACTATCCAGCAACCCGGTAATAGCCAGATGCACACAGTCGGTAGGGGTTCCATTGACATACTGGATGCCCTCCCGGGTTCGCCCCACGCGCAACGGCATGTCCAGCGTCAACGAGTGACTTGCGCCACTTCGATTTCGATCCGGGGCGACAATTACCAGCTCGGCAAGATCGGACAAAGCGACCGCAAGCGTCGCCAGCCCTTCTGCCTGGTAGCCATCATCGTTACTAAGCAGTATCTTCATCTGGTAGTTTGTGTCCTTCAGCCCGGAAAGTGCATGAAAGACCCATGCCTGAAACAGACACCGAAACCGATCATGGCCGATAAAAAGGGTAAACATAGCAAGACAGACGAAAGCGCGCTATTCCGCGATGCTATCGGTGAGGTCACTCCGGTCTCCTCCAGGCGATTGCACCATGAGAAAAAGCCCCACTCGGGAAAAGCACGGTTCCGCAGGGCGGATGAAATGACGGTTCACAAAGACCCCCTGGAAGAATTACCAATAACACCTGTCGAACCGGGCGAACGGCTGTTTTTTCAACGACCCGGGGTTACCAAAGCAATGATTCGAAAATTGCGCAGGGGACAATATGCCATCCAGGATGAAATTGATCTGCATGGCATGACGGCCGAACAGGCTCATACGGAGCTGGCCGGGTTTTTTCACCAATACGCTCGTATACAGCCAGAGTGTATTCGTATTGTCCACGGCAAGGGTTTGCGGTCGGGAGCAGCTGGGCCGGTGCTAAAATCACTGGTCAATAGCTGGTTAAGGATACAACCGGAGGTTTTGGCATTCTGCTCGGCGGCTGAACGGGATGGCGGAGCCGGTGCTGTCTATGTATTACTGAAACACACCGGAAACTATTGAAATCACTTTGCTATGAGCTGAGCAACACGGAGAAATGACATGCAGCTAACGTCAGAAAATTTTGCCAACAATACGACAATTCCGCACTGCTGTGCATTCGGCATACCGGATGCGGAGAACCACATGGCCCTGGGGCAAAATCGCAGCCCCCAATTAAGCTGGTCGGGAGTTCCTGAGTACGCAAAATCCCTGGTGCTGATTTGCATAGATCCTGATGTGCCCTCATCAGGTGAAAACTTTAACAAGGAAGGAGCAACAATAGAGCACGATCTGCCGCGCGTGGATTTTTTCCACTGGGTGATGGTCGATATTGCCCCGAAAGACGGATCAGTGGCCGAAGGAGAATGTTGCGATGCTATCGTCCCCGAAGGCAAAACCAATCCCGCAGGGCCGGCCGGCGCACGTCAGGGCATCAACGACTACACAGGTTTCATGGCAGGTGATCCGGAAATGAAAGGTGATTATTTTGGCTACGACGGCCCCTGCCCTCCCTGGAATGACGAACGGCTGCATCATTACCATTTCATTCTCCATGCGATCGATCTGGAATCAGTGCCGGTCAGCGGAGCTTTCACCGGACAGGACGTACAAATGGCGATTGAAGGACATATACTGGCAGAGGCTCGGCTGGTGGGCTCATATTGCCTGAACCCGGGTATTGATTTTTACAAGGAGCCAACGTGAAAACAAAGATACATGCCTGTTTGATTATATGGGTTGGAATACTGGTATTTTCCGAATCAGTATTAGCGAACGAGCCCATTGAACCCATCATTCCAGCCACGGAGATCAACCCGGCTCAGGTGGAATTAGGAAAAAAGCTCTTTTTTGATCCACGATTGTCCAAGTCAGGGAGTATTTCCTGTAATTCCTGCCATAACCTGAGCATGGGTGGTACCGATAACCTGAAGACCTCTATCGGACACAACCGGCAACAGGGGCCAATCAACGTACCAACGGTTCTTAATTCCAGCCTTAATATCTTTCAATTCTGGGATGGCCGTGCAGCCGACCTCAAGGAGCTGGCGGGTGACCCTGTCGCCAATCCTGGCGAGATGGCCCTTACTCATGCACTTGCCGTTAGTGTGCTGGCATCGATACCTGAATATGTTTCCGAATTCAGCAAGGCTTTCGACTCCGGGGATATTGATATTGACCAGGTGACAACAGCGATTGCCGAATTTGAAAAAACACTGATGACTCCGAACTCCCGCTTTGACCAGTGGCTTGCAGGCAGCAAACAGGCCATTAGCGAACAGGAACTGGCCGGCTACAAACTGTTCAAAAGCAGTGGCTGTGTTGCCTGCCATAATGGCAAGGCCGTCGGCGGAAATTCCTTTCAAAAAATGGGGGTTGTAGAACCCTACCAGACCAAAAACCAGGCACAGGGTCTGGTGAACCTCACAGGCAAGGAATCGGACCGGTTCAGGTTCAAGGTTCCCACTCTGCGCAATATAGAATTAACTTATCCCTATTTTCATGATGGCGAAGCAGCAACTTTGTCTGAAGCAGTTGATATCATGGGCAGACTGCAGCTGGGCAAACAATTCACAGTGGAAGAAATTGCAAAGATTGTGGCTTTCCTGAAGACGCTGACCGGGGATCAACCTTCATTTTTGTTGCCAGTATTGCCACCATCCACTGACAAAACGCCACAACCCAAGCTGTTTGAAAATTGACAGCAGCACCTGTCCCCGGGGCTTGCCACCAGATTGAGGTTTGAGCAGCCCACACCCGGGTTGATGATCACGCCAACCGGGATCGAGCCTCAACTCGAACCCGGTTGGTGCAAATACAATCCGTACCGGGTTATTCCTCGTCGGGCTGAATAGCCCTGACAATTTCAACCAGGTACACACGACCCACATCACAGGACAACAGGCCGTCCAGCATCGCACCGGATTTCTGGTATCCACCGCCATTGCCGAACTGCTCGTAAGCCTTGCCGAAGGTTTCCAATGAACTAAAGGTGCGCATCCACTTGAAATCGTAATCGACGTCGCCTACACCATAGGCCGGGAAAAGCACCAATGCACCACCAGTATCATCTGTGTCGGCCAGATACTGTCCCCACTCGGCCAGCGCGCCCAACGCCTGGTCCGTAGTGTGGCCATCCTCAACTTTACAGTCCGAGAAGGACAGCACGCTGGTTTCATTGACGGCTGCAGCCGGTTTGATCACCATCGCCACAAAGTTTGAATGACTATCGCAATCCAACACATCGTTATATGCGGCCTGCAGGTCTCCACCCTTGGTAACCCACTCCTGGAGGCTCTTGCCCATCGCGTTGCCATCTGGCCAGCCACCGAGCCAGCCAAGATCAAACTTGGTATCCGCACTGGTGAAGAATGGTGTCAGCATCCATGCTGCATATTCCGGCACAGTGCTTTTGTCAGTCCATGCATTCCATTTTGCGTTAACCTTCGCGAGATCACCGGCATCCTTGCCCTTTTTGTAGTTACAAGTGAAGGTCTCCAAAGGGAAGACAGACGACTCATCTGCCTCTTCGGCATGAATCGTTCCCCAAGTGGAAACAGACAAGATTCCACTGAGAATAAATAGCGTAATAGTATTTTTCATTGTTGCTCTCCCATTAATCCATACATTCGAATCGAATGGTCAGCATACGTCAATGCAAGGCAAACACCAGTTTTCGCAAGATTTCAGCGATAACAAAATACAGGACGAATCGGGTTGTTGAACAACTCCAATAGAGGCGCTACTTCTTCAGTGCCTCGATCAGCGCTCTCATCGCTGCCTGTGTTTCTTCACTGAACCAATAGTCGGTGACAACATCAGCATCAGCTGCACTATCCAGCGCATCAACAAGAGGCGCCTTGCACAGTTTTCTGGTTTGCATCATAGCCACTGATGGCAGGGCAATAATCGACTGGCACCAGGCCACTGCGCGCTCGGTCAACTCATCCATCTCGCATAACTCATCAACCAGCCCTACTGCTAAAGCCTGATCGACCGGTATCAATTGACCAGCAACCGCATATTGCTGTGCCAACCTGTTGCCGATCAAACGACTATAGGCAAATAGTATGGCTGATGGCACGGGCAACCCAACCTGTACTTCATTGAGCCCCATCTTGAATTTCCCGGCCACCGCAATGCGATAGTCACAATGTATCGCCAGTACCGTTCCACCTGCAGGGCTATGCCCGCTGAGAGCTGCTACAACAGGAATCGGACTGGCCGCAAGCACCCTGGTCAACCCAAGAAAACCACACCAGAACTGATGCATGCCGGCGCGATCAAGTTTGATCAGTTCCGGCACGTCCAGGCCTGCGCTGAACATTCCCTCGCGCCCGCTCAGGATGATCGCCCGCGCACCCTGCCGGCAGGCTTCAGCGTGAGCATTGGTTATTTTCTCCACCAACTCGACATTCAGCGCATTGGCCGGCGGCCTGTCCATCTTCAGTTCGACGATTTCGCCGTGTTCGATCACTTTCAACATTGGTGCGGGCTCCGAACCAGGGTTCCAGAAAAATACTTGAGTATTGGGAAAAAACGGGGTGGGTATTTATTTTTCAGGTGGCGATTGTGACTCCGTCTGACCGGATCCACCGACTACGATAAATGTTTCACCGGATCCGATGAGACCAAGATCCGCACGGGCGCGCTCTTCAAGCGCGGAAAACCCGCTTTTCAGGTCTTCCACCTCCGCCCCCAGGCGTTTGTTGCGATCTGCGAGTTGAGTGTTTTCTTCGCCCTGACTGTATATCTGATCCCTGAGCCTGGAAACCTCCCCAAGACCATCCTCCGAGATCCAGAGTTTAGTTTGAAGTAATCCTAGCAATATCAATAAAATACCAAGTACTACCCGAAATAACATTGACTATTGTCCGAGGCTCACACCGGTACAGAAAATGCGGCAACACCGGCATATTTGGCCTGGTCACCCAGCATCTCTTCAATTCTCAATAGCTGATTGTACTTGGCAATGCGATCAGATCTGCACAGGGACCCGGTCTTGATCTGGGTTGCTGCGGTGCCAACTGCTATATCTGCAATGGTGGCATCACTGGTTTCACCAGAGCGGTGAGAGATCACAGCACTGTATCCGGCATTGATTGCCATATCGATGGCCTCCACTGTCTCTGTCAACGTGCCAATCTGGTTGGGCTTGATCAGAATGGAGTTTGCAACACCCCGTTCGATCCCTTCCGACAGGATTGAGGTATTGGTGACAAACAGATCATCACCCACTATTTGTACTTTTGTGGCCAGCTTGTCTGTCAATGCTTTCCAGCCATCCCAGTCATCTTCTGCCATACCATCTTCGATCGAAATAATCGGGTAGGTATCCGCCAATTCTGCCAGGTACCCGACAAACGCATCTGCAGTAAACTCCCGGCCTTCCGATTCGAGTCGATAGACGCCATCAGAATAAAATTCCGAGCTGGCCACATCCAGCCCAAGCCAGATATCACTGCCAATTTTCAAGCCTGCTGATTCCACCGCCTGCATGATGATATCAAGCGCTGCCTTGTTTGACGGCAGGTCAGGAGCAAAGCCGCCCTCGTCCCCCACAGCGGTATTCAGCCCCTTGCTCTTCAAGACAGCTTTCAATGCATGGAAAATTTCAGCGCCATACCGAAGCGCCTCCGAAAATGAGGGCGCCCCGACAGGGAGCACCATGAATTCCTGGATATCGACGCTGTTATCCGCGTGGGCTCCCCCGTTGATGATATTCATCATGGGAACCGGCATGGTGTAGTTGCACTGATCATCCGGCGCAGAAAACATGCGAAACAAAGGTTGTTTCTGCTCGGCAGCAGAAGCATGTGCGACTGCAAGTGAAACTGCCAGTGTCGCGTTTGCGCCGAGGCGCTCTTTATTATCTGTGCCATCAAGAGCATTCAGGCGGGCATCGATTCCCGCCTGATCTGTTGCTTCCGTGCCGGTTAATTCGGCCCGGATCTCTCCATTCACATTGGCGACGGCCTTTAATACCCCCTTCCCCAGGTATCGTCCGGCATCACCGTCCCGAAGCTCCACAGCTTCCCGTATACCCGTCGATGCGCCTGATGGTACTGCTGCACGGGCAAACGCCCCGCTTTCCAGAGTGACATCTGCTTCTACTGTAGGGTTGCCCCGTGAGTCCAGGATTTCCCTGCCCTGGATCCCGACAATCTTGCTCATGAGTGATTGCTTTCCTTTGCCATGTTCATATCAATGGTATCTTCTGCGAAGGCTTTCGCCTTTGCTGCCAGATCCAGCTCCTTCAAAGTCTCAAGCAGGCTCTCCATCTGCTGTAATGGCCAGGCATTGGGCCCATCGCTGAGCGCCTTGCCAGGATCAGGGTGCGTCTCCATGAATAGTCCGGAAACTCCTGCACCGATGGCAGCACGAGCCAGCACCGGCACGAATTCTCTCTGGCCACCCGATGATTCGCCCTGCCCGCCGGGTAGCTGCACCGAATGGGTTGCATCGAAGACAACCGGGCACTCTGTGGACCTGAGTATGCTCAAAGCACGCATATCGGAAACCAGATTATTATATCCGAAGCTGAAACCGCGTTCGCAAACCATAATATCCTGATTGCCCGTCGAGCGCGCCTTGTCAACTACATTCGTCATTTCTGACGGTGACAAGAACTGACCCTTTTTCACATTCACAGGCAGCCCCTGTGAAGCAACATTGATAATGAAATTTGTCTGTCGACAAAGAAAAGCCGGCGTTTGCAGCATATCAACAACCGAAGCCACTTCATCAAGCGGGGAGTCTTCGTGGACATCGGTCATTACCGGCAATTCCAGTTGCCGCTTCACTTCCCCGAGTATTCGCAGGCCTGCTTCGATTCCCGGCCCCCTGAAACTCCGGGCAGATGACCGGTTTGCCTTGTCAAATGACGCTTTGAAAACGAACGGGATGCCCAATCGCCGGGTAATGTCCTTGAGAGAACCGGCGATATCCAGCACCAGTGCCTCGCTTTCAATGACACAGGGCCCGGCAAGCAGAAAAAACGGGCTCCGCAAGCCGCTGGTCAAGTCAGATACTTTCATCGGCAAACCACCATTCCTCAGGCATGAACTGAAGCAGGTATCTCTTCGCCGCGATTATCCCGGGCGGCACGCACGAAACCCATGAACAACGGGTGGCCGTCTCTCGGATTCGAAGTGAATTCAGGGTGAAACTGGCAGGCGACAAACCACGGATGGCCAGGCAATTCGATCATTTCCACCAATCCATCAACCGAAAAGCCCGAAAATACCAGCCCATGCTCTGTCAGCCTGTCAATAAAACTATTATTAAATTCGTAACGATGACGGTGACGCTCCCGAATCACATCAGCGCCATACAGTTCCCGAGCCTTGGTACCACTGTTCAACCGGCATTCCTGTGCACCCAACCGCATCGAACCACCCAGTTCCGCACTTGCATCACGCTCCTGGGTGCTACCGTCCAGTTCCTGCCATTCGGTAATCAGTGCGATGACCGGATGCGGTGTTTCAGCATCAAACTCGGTACTGTTTGCTCCCTCCAGTCCAACCACATTGCGAGCAAACTCAATCACTGCAGCCTGCAACCCGAGACAGATTCCAAGATACGGAACATTGTTTTCCCGGGCGAAACGGATGGCTGCAACCTTCCCCTCGGTACCCCGGTCGCCGAAGCCACCCGGAATGACAATGGCATCAACATCCCCGAGACAATCCGTGCCGGAATCCTCGATCTGCCGTGATTCAAGGTACCGGATTCGCACCCGGATCCCCTCTTTGATACCGGCATGTACCAAAGCCTGGCTAAGTGAGATATAGGAATCTTTCAGACCGACATATTTTCCGACCATAGCCACAGTGATCTCTTGATCCATGTGCTTCTTGGCTTCGATGACGGCTTCCCATTCCGACAAATCGGCCTTGGGCACATTGAGCCCCAGGTGCTGAATAATAATTTCATCCAGCCCCTGATCGCGCAGTACCATGGGTAACCGATAGATATCATCTACATCCATCGCAGATATCACAGACTGCTCTCGTACGTTGGTAAACAATGCAATCTTGCTGCGCTCCGCGTCAGGTAGGCGATGCTCCGATCTGCACACCAGAATGTCCGGCTGAATACCGATAGAACGCAGCTCCTTGACAGAATGCTGAGTGGGCTTGGTCTTGATCTCCGCCGAGGCCTTGATATATGGAATCAGTGTCAGGTGAATATAGACCACCTGATCTCGTCCGAGATCGACGCTCATCTGGCGAATCGCTTCAACAAATGGCAAGGACTCGATATCGCCGATAGTGCCGCCAATTTCAACGATACAGACATCCGAATCACCGGCTCCGGCCAATACGCAACTCTTGATCTCATTCGTCACATGGGGAATCACCTGGACAGTGGCCCCAAGGTAGTCTCCACGCCGTTCTTTGGCGATCACACTGCCATAGATACGGCCGGTGGTGAAATTGCTGTAGCGTCCTGTGGTGGTTCGAACAAAGCGCTCATAATGACCCAGATCAAGATCTGTTTCCGTACCATCGTCGGTAACAAAAACTTCGCCATGCTGAAAAGGACTCATCGTACCCGGATCGACATTCAGATACGGATCCAGCTTCATCATGCTGACTTTCAGGCCGCGCGCTTCAAGAATTGCGCCCAATGAAGCAGAGGTGATGCCTTTGCCCAAAGAAGAGACAACACCACCGGTCACAAATATAAATTGAGACATTTCAGAATCCAAAAAACCCGGTCAACCGGCTACCCGCTCAGCGGGGATCACTGCTGATCAGCCGAAAAACCGCCATCACTAACAAAATACTATTTTCCCGAATCTGGCACATATGCCTGTGCGGGAAAAACCCGGAAACTGTCTGATGGGTATGAAAAGTTACCAGAACAGTTCGGGCACCACAATCACAGATCACCCGCCAGCCTGCGGTCTGGCGAACTCATTTGGCTGCCGCACCCCGGTATCCGGATGTCCGCTCCAGATAAATTGCAATCCGCGCCGACCGGGGCTCGAATCGGCGTCTTCCAGCGACCAAAGATCCGCCACCGCGATCAGTTGGTCACCAGCATAAATCAGCGGCACATGCCCCCGCATCCAGGTCACCACACCGTGCTCCTGAAAAAACTGTTTTAGCGTCTTGCTGTGTTCCTGCCCCGGCAACCGAATTCGTTCTCCACCGCATCGAAACCGTACCTGAAGATCCCTATCGACCCGCCCAGCTTCCACCCTGCCCGGCGTATGTTCGACACTCAGGCAACCGTTGATCACACCCATGTCCAGTACAGCCCCCGTATTCCACAAATACTCCCGGTCCCCTTGCCCATCGTCGCTATAAGGATCGTAACGCAATACATACAGCACGCCGCGATATCTGCGAATCTGGCCGCCCGCCCATTTCAGCACCGGATGCCGGTCTTCTCTTGCATCCTGCAGTTGCCGCAGGCCTTCGACAAGACGAGTCTGGCTCGGGACAGACATGCCAAACCGCCGGAGGCATCGCCGGACAAGATTACACTGACGTGAAAAATCCAGGCCTGTGAGGCCGGCAAGATTGATGGTCTCGCCAGCCACGATTCCCCGGGCGTCAATATCAGCCAACACATCGAGCAATGCAGCCGCCTCAGAGGCCAACTGCGCCGAGCGGCCAACTGTGCGGGCAGCACCTGGCCAGCGCACCTGGAGTTTCGGAACTATCGTGTGACGCAGATAGTTTCTGTCCATGTCCACATCTGTATTGCTGGGATCTTCAACCCAGGACAATTGGTTATCCCGTGCATAGTGAATTAGCTCAGCCCGGGGTACCCCCAGCAATGGACGAATCAGGTAGCCTTCAGCAAACCGGGCAGTGGCCGGGATGCCGCTCAAGCCATGCACACCAGACCCGCGCAGCAAATGAAGAAACACCGTCTCCAGTTGATCCTCCTGATGATGCGCCGTCACCAGGTACTCGCCGGGCTCCAGAAAATTCCTGAACACGCCATAACGTGCCGCACGTGCCGAGGCTTCCGGCCCCGTTCCGCCAGTCTCATCTACCGTGACACATTCAACATGCAATCGGACTTCAAGTGTTGAGCAAAAGTTTTCACAATGTTTTGCCCAGCAAACAGCATCCACTTGCAGTTGATGATTGATATGAATCGCACGCAAAGAAACATCGCTGTTCGCATCTCGTAACCGGCTAAAAAGATGCAGCAATACACTGGAGTCAAGACCGCCGCTCAGTGCAACACAGAACCTTGCCGACCCACTTGCGATCAGGGGGGCGATGTTATCGCCGAATTCGTCGAGCAGATTCGACATTACGGGCTCTGGTAACACACCATCCTGGCCTGGATTCAATTGTCTTTGTGCTGGCCGAACGACTGGAAACGGCGGGTGCGGCGAGACTGGAGCTCGTGAGGCTTCAGCGTACCAAGATCCTGCAAATTGGCGATCAAAGCATTTTTCAATAATTCTGCCATAGCTTCCGGGTCCCTGTGCGCTCCACCGAGTGGTTCATTCAGTACCTCATCAACCAGCCCCAGTTCACTCAACCGACCGGCAGTAATGCCCATGGACTCGGCCGCAAGCTCGGCCTTGTCAGCACTCTTCCACAGAATACTGGCACAGCCCTCTGGGGAAATTACCGAGTAGACACTGTATTCCAGCATGATCACACGATCCCCTGCGCCGATCGCCAGGGCACCACCGGAGCCGCCTTCTCCGATCACCACACAGATAATCGGCACCTTCAGTCTGGCCATCGCCAGCAAATTCTGTGCAATCGCTGCACTTTGGCCCCGCTCTTCGGCGCCGATGCCCGGATAGGCGCCAGGCGTGTCAATCAAAGTAACAATCGGAACACCGAATTTCCCGGCCATCTCCATCAAGCGCAATGCCTTTCGATAACCTTCCGGTTTGGGCATGCCGTAGTTTCTTTTAACCCGTGACTTGGTATCCCTGCCCTTCTGGTGACCAATAAACATTACCGGTTGCCCATCCAGGCGACCCAGCCCACCGATTAAAGCCTGATCATCAGCAAACATTCTGTCACCATGCAATTCTTGGAAATCAGGACTGATCAGCTGAATATAGTCCAGCGAGTAGGGTCGCATTGGATGACGGGCGATTTGCGCGACCTGCCAGGCAGACAGGCCGGAAAAAATGCTGCGCGTCAGGGATTCACTCTTTGCCTTAAGCCGCATGATTTCATCGCTGATATTGACTTCGGAATCATCGCCGACAAATCGCAATTCATCGATCTTCGCTTCCAGTTCGGCGATGGGCTGTTCAAATTCGAGAAAATTCAGATCCATACGACTTACATTTCAATAGTATAGCCAGCAAAGTCAACAGGCTAGCCCGAGATCGGTTCTGACACAAGGTTCCACATCATCAAGCCCGCAAACTGGCCGATTCATAGACAAACAGGAAACTTTCAATACCTACGGCTTCCGCCAGCCGCTCCCGAAGCTCTCTGCTGGGGCGGACCGACCAGTTCTGGCCAAGACGCAACCGTACTTCTGCTTCATCGCGCATGTAATACAGGCATACAGCACAGGGCCCTGGTCGTGAAGGCTCCAGAATCTCCTTGAGCTGTCCGGCGGTCAGTGTGCTCACTTCGCTAACAGCCCAGCGAATCACCAGACCTGATGCCCGCTGGGCGACCATCTTGTCGATATCAGTTACTGTTTTCGCTGTTAGCCGCCAGCAATCTGAAAATTCATCGAATCGCAGCGAGCCCCGGATAGCAACAATTGAAAAAGCGGCCAGCAAATGACGATATTGCTCAAAAACCTCCTGATAAACGACCACTTCCATGCTCTGTGATCCATCATCGAGTTCCAGTGTGATGCGATTATTCCGCCTTTTCACGCTGGAAACTTCCCCGACAGCAGTCACCGTTGTATTTCCGCTCCAGCCACCCGCAGATCGTGTTCCACCGACTCCTGAGGTTAATTGCAGCAGGCTACCGGTCGCAAGAAAGGGGGCATCATCTCTATATTGGTCAAACGGATGACCACTAAAGCAAAAGCCCAGGCTTTCCCGCTCCGCCACAAGTCGATCGGTGAAACTCCAGTCTGGCACTTCCGTCAAAGTTGACTGAAGCCCTGCCTCACCCGAGCCATATTCGTCACTATCGGATGGTGCTCCGAACATATCGTTCTGACCTGAATCCCTGGCATGTGCGGCCTGCTCCGCCTGACTCAAAGCCGCAGGCAAACTGGCCAGGTGGCTTGGCCTGTTACTGCCAAGACTATCTGCAGCACCGGCCTTGATGATTGCCTCATAGGTACGGCGACTGATCCTGTGATCACTGAGTCGTTCACAAAAATCGATCAGGTTCTTGTAGGCGCCATCCTCGCAGCGGCGGGCAGACACGTACTCCGCAGCATTGCGGCCCAGCCCTTTGATCGCACCCAGGCCATATCGTATCTCGGTGTCGCTGCGCACACTGAACATGCATTCAGAGTCATTGACATCAGCCGGCAGGATTTTCAGGTTGATTGCCGCACATTCCCTCATCAGGGATTTTAACTTGTCGGTATCCTGCATTTCCGCACTCATCACGGCCGCCATGAAGGCCGCCGGATAATTCGCCTTCAGCCAGGCGGTCTGATAGGACACCAGACCATAAGCCGCCGAATGAGATTTATTGAAGCCGTAGCCGGCAAACTTTTCCATCAAGTCGAAAATACGGGTTGCCGTTTTCCTGTCGACATTTCGGGCGGATGCCCCTTCGATGAATATTGACCGCTGCTTCGCCATCTCCTCGGGCTTTTTCTTGCCCATCGCCCTGCGGAGCAAATCTGCATCACCCAGCGAATAGCCCGCCAGGCGCTGGGCAATCTGCATCACCTGTTCCTGGTAGAGGATCACGCCATAGGTTTCTTTCAACACCGGTTCGAGATCGGGGTGCAGATAGTCAATGGACTGATTAGCGTCCCCATGGCGCCGCTCGATAAAGGTATCAACCATGCCTGATTGCAACGGACCAGGCCGGAACAGAGCCACCAGGGCAATGATGTCGTCAATATGATTTGGCTGCAGACGCTTGATGAGATCCTTCATCCCTCTCGACTCAAGCTGAAAAATGGCAGTCGTAGTACAGGATTTCAGCAAGCTATAGGTGGCCTCATCATCCAGAGGGAGATTGCGAATATCGACTGGCTGCTGATTATTGGCGACCCGTTGCTGATTGATGGTTTTGACGGTCCGGTCGATGATGGTCAGTGTGCGTAAACCCAGAAAATCGAATTTGACCAGCCCGGCAGACTCGACATCCTTCATGTTGAACTGGGTTACCGTGCCCTTTTCTCCCTCTACCTGGTATAGCGGGGTGAAATCAGTGATCTTGGACGGAGCAATGACAACACCGCCGGCATGTTTACCAGCGTTGCGAACCAGCCCCTCAAGCTGTTTCGCCAGATCAATGACATTGCGAACTTCTTCATCAGTTTTGTACAACCGGCGCAGTTCTTCTTCCTGAGCCATGGCATCTTCAAGTTTGATACCCACTTCAAAAGGAATCAGCTTGGCGATTCTGTCAGCAAAACCATAGGGAAACCCCATGATACGGGCCACATCCCGAACCACTGCTTTCGCCGCCATCGTGCCGTAGGTAATGATTTGTGAAACACGATCACGGCCGTAACGCTCGGCGACATATTCGATCACCCGGTCTCTGCCATCCATGCAAAAGTCGATATCAAAGTCAGGCATGGAGACTCGTTCGGGATTCAAAAACCGCTCGAACAGCAGTCCGTATCGGATCGGATCAACATCCGTAATCTCCAGAACCCAGGCCACCAAAGACCCTGCTCCCGAGCCACGTCCGGGCCCAACCGGAATATCGTTGTCCCGGGACCAGCGAATAAAATCCGCGACTATGAGGAAATAGCCCGGATACTGCATTCTTGTAATCACGCCCAGCTCTTCGTCGAGGCGTTCCTGGTAGGTCGACAGGCTGATGGCATCGTCAACCGGAATATAATCAGCCAACCGTTTTTCAAGCCCCTCTTGTGCTGACTGAATCAGATACTGCTCGGTGGTCAGCCCATCAGGCACCTCGAATACCGGCAGATGAGTTCCACCCAATGACAGCATGAGGCTGCATCGCTGCGCGATATGCACGGTATTCTCGAGTGCTTCAGGAAGATCTGAAAACAGCGCCACCATTTCTGCCTCGGAACGCAGGTATTGCTGTGCAGTGTACAATTGGGGTCTTTCGTGATCAGCGAGTGTTCGGCCCTGCTGGATGCATACTCGCGCTTCAAAGGCATCAAAGTCCGCTGAACCGAGAAAGCGGACATCATTGGTTGCAACCACGGGGCAACCCGATCCGGAAGCCAGTTTCACCGCCGACTGAATGTATTGCTCCTCGTGAGCCCGACCAGTTCGTTGCAGCTCGAGGTAAAAATCGCCCTGAAAAATTTCCCTGAACTGATCGAGCTGTTGCTCTGCGGCAGTGTATTTTCCGGTCAGCAAACTCGCACCTATGTATCCTTCAAGCCCTCCTGAGAGAGCGATCAGGCCCTCAACCGTTGCGGGAGTGAGCCATGATAAATCGATCTGTGGCTGGCCACGATGCTGACCTTCAAGATAGGCACGGGTCAGCAAACGGGAAAGGTTTTCAAAACCGGTTCTGTCTTTACACAGTAAAATCAGCTTGCCCGGACTGCCGCCCGCATCCCGTGTGCTCAGCCATACAGCGGCACCCATAATCGGCTTGATCCCCTGCGCCATCGCCTCACTGTAGAATTTCACCATAGCAAACAGGTTGCCCTGGTCTGTCATGGCAATGGCAGGCATTTCATCTCCCCGGGCTTTGTGCAGTAATCCCGGAACCCGGACAATGCTCTCACCGATTGAATATTCCGTATGAACATTCAAGTGTATAAACCGGGCGGTCATCTCGCAGCAACCTTTGCCAGGTTTTTTTGTTCCAGGGTCTTTTGTTCCAGTGCCATTCGCACCGGGCGAAAGCTGCTCCGGTGCTCCGGGCAGGGACCATGGCGCATCAGTGCTTCGCGGTGCACGGCTGTCGGGTAGCCCTTGTGCTGGCTAAAGCCATACACCGGAAATTGCAGGTGCAGCTCCTGCATGAGCAGGTCTCGATGCGTCTTGGCAAGAATCGATGCAGCCCCTATTGCCAGGCAACTTCGATCACCGCCGACCACTGTTTCGGCAATCCCGTGGAAACCAGGAAGCTCCGGCGCCCGATTCCCGTCAATGCGTATATAACCCGGCTCAATGCTCAATTGCTCAACAGCACGCTGCATGGCCAGCATGGTTGCCTGTAAAATATTCAGGCGATCAATTTCGTCTACATCAGCGCCGGCCACAGACCACGCAACTGCTTCCTCCCGGATACGTACTGCAAGCTCAGCTCGCTTTGCTGCGGACAATTGCTTCGAATCCCGCACACCAGGGATTTTCTGCCCGGGCCGGAGCACCACGGCTGCGGCAATCACAGGTCCCGCCAGAGGTCCTCGACCGGCCTCATCGACACCGCCAATTAATGTTCCGGGTTGGAGATTCACAGTCGACATCCAGGCATTATACGAACACGAACACATCAGACACAGAAAACTCTTCTGACTACGGACGGCGGTCAATACCTGCCATCTTTAGCACCGCCTGCGCGGCACGGTCATCCGCTGATTGGCGCAAGCTGGTATGAATTTCCCCGAATCGGCTTTGCATTCGCTGCCTGAGCTGCCGGGATTCATCATCCGGCGACAGCAATGAAACAATCGCCTGTCCCAGGTTATCGGGTGTGACCCGGGACTGCAGAAATTCCGGCACCAGTGGATCTCCGGCCAAAAGATTGGGCATGCCGAAATGACTTAACGTGTACAGTTTGAACAATCGCGCCAACCAGTAGGTCAATGGAGCCAGCTTGTATGCGATCACCATCGGTCGCTTCAGCAGCATGGCTTCGAGACTCGCGGTACCCGAAGCCAGCAGGACGAGGTCTGCCGCCGCCATCGCTTGATGTGCCTGCCCTTCGAAAAGCGTTACACGACAATCCGGGGCATACTGGTGGAGTGCTTTCTCAAAGATAGCCCGAACCGCCGGGGTCGCCATCGGTGCGACAAATCGAATACCAGGCATCCTGCTGGCCAGCCAACTGGCAGTTTGTGCGAATACCGGTCCAAGGCGAGACACCTCACCCACCCTGCTGCCGGGCATCAGGGCAACCAGATGCCCGGAACCAGGATCCAGTGCCTCCCGTGCTGCTGCCGCATCAGCCTTCTCGGGGATATCATCCGCCAGCGGATGGCCGACAAATTCGGCGGGTACGCCATGCTCCCTGAGGTATGATTCCTCGAAAGGAAACAGACACAGGACCTTGTCGCAGGAGTCCCGCAGCGCCTTTACGCGGCCATGCCGCCATGCCCAGACGGTGGGTGATACATAGTGAACTGTTCGGACACCTGCATTTTTGAGCTTCTGCTCGATACGCAGCGTGAAATCCGGAGAATCAATACCAATCAGCACATCCGGCGGATCAGCAAGCATCCGTGCCTCCACATCACGAGTCATTCGCCACAGCCGTGGCAGATGCCTCAGCGGCTCAACCAGACCCATGACCGCAAGTTCGGATGCGTCGTACCAGACTTCGCAACCTGCTTCCGCCATTGCCTGCCCGGCAATTCCTGCAAAACTGATATCGGGGTTCAGTTCATGTGCCGCGCGAATCAGTCCGGCACCCAATCGGTCACCGGATTTTTCACCTGCAATAATGACAATTCGGTGCGACACCGGTCAGCGCAGAATACTGCGCTCGGACTTGTGAAGGAATTCGACCAGAGCCTGCACCCCTGGCTTACCCGGGCTTAACTCGGTCAACTGCTCCCTGGCTTCATCAAGGCGAAGCCCCGAACGGTAAAGAATCCGGTAGGCATCCTTCAGGTTTTTCACTTGGCCCGCATCAAACCCGCGGCGCTTGAGCCCCTCTGAGTTGATGCCACGTACAGCGGTCGGCTGCCCGGAAACCATGACATAGGGCGGAACATCTTTTGTGACTGCTGCATACCCGCCGAGGAAGCTATGCGCACCTACCCGGCAAAACTGGTGCACGGCGCAGAATCCGCTAAAAATCGCATAATCATCGACTATCACGTGGCCCGCTAAAGTGGCGTTGTTAGACATGATGATGTTATCAGCCAGTACACAATCGTGGGCAATATGGATATACGCCATAAACCAGTTGTCATTCCCGATGGTCGTGACACCTGCCTCCTGTGCGGTACCCCGATGCACACTGCAGTATTCGCGGAATGTGTTGCGATCTCCGATCTCAAGACGGGTTGATTCTCCGTCATATTTCTTGTCCTGGGGATCTTCTCCAATCGTTGCAAACTGAAAAATCCGGTTGTCCTCGCCGATTTTTGTCGTCCCCTTGATAACAACGTGGGCTCCGATTTCCGTACCACGGCCAATGTAAACGTCTGAACCAATAATAGAATAGGGTCCAACCTGAACATCCTCATGAAGCTCAGCAGATGATGAAATCAACGCCGTCGAATGTATCACTTGTCAGTATTCTCTACTTTGCGCTCGAGTCGGCGCAGTCGCCTGGCGATGTCATCAAGCTGCCGGATACGCACAACATTTTTTCTCCATTTACCTACTTCCTCTGCCGGAGCTCCGGGACCACCATACATGCCCGGTTTTCTGATTGAACCCGTGACAGTTGAGCCACCCAGAATCATGACATCATCTGCAACGGAAATATGTCCTGCGAAAGCTGTCGTCCCGCCAACCATGCAGCGGTCCCCCAGATGCACACTACCGGAGAATCCACATAGTCCGGCAACCGCAGTATGATGCCCGATCGATACATTGTGACCTACGTGTACAAGGTTATCGAGTCTCGCACCAGAACAAATCCTGGTATCGCCGATCGCCCCGCGATCTATAGCGCAATTAGCGCCTATTTCAACGTCATCCCCGAGGATCAACATACCTGTTTGAGGCACCTTGACCCAACTACCCGACTCTTCCCTGGCGTTACCAAAACCATCCGAACCCAGCACGCTACCGGAATGAACCAGACAACGATCACCGATCCTTACGTCGTGGTAAACCAGAACACCTGCCAGCAACCGGGTATCCGAACCGATAACAGAACCGCTGCCGATGACGCAATTGGGGCCGACGTAACATCGCTCACCAAGAGTGACACCACTTTCGATTACCACGCCAGCTGATATCTGGCAGGACTCAGGAATAGTGCACCGATCTGCGACTACTGCCGTTGCGTGAATCGCACCATCCACAGGTGGAGGAGGATGCAGGTCGGCCGCAATTCGGGCAAATATCAAGTATGGGTTTTCTGTCACCAGTGCTGCCACCGGACAGGTATCTGCATCTGCTGCAGTCAGTATGACTGCTGTCGCCGCAGTCGTCTTTAATGCTTCCCGAAACAACCGGTCGGTGAAGAAAGCCACACCACCCTCACCCCCGGCCTGCAGAGACACTACGTGGTCTACCTCCGTGCCAGGTTCCCCGCGCAGCTCACATCCATAGCGTTCTGCCAGTATCCCCAGGCTGACTGACATTCGATTTGACCTTGTTATCGCCGCTGGAGCATCAAATTACTGTTCACCGGTTCCGGTGGTCTGTAATGCGTCCAGCACCTGCTGGGTAATGTTCAACGGACCATCAGCCCGAATATAGACTGCTTCGCCAATAATAAGGTCATACCCTGCCTGTACAGCAAAAGCCTGAATCTGCAATCCCAATGCGCGCTGCACCTTACCAAACATTTCATTCTGACGAAGATTCACATCTTCATTGAATTCTTCACTGGCTCGCTCCAGTTCGCGTTCGGCTTTAATGAGTTCCCGCTGCGCATTTGAACGCTCTTCAGCACCCATCACTTCGAGGTCACGCTGTATCTGTTCCTGTTTTTCCTTCAATGCGGCTTGTTGTGCAACCAGTTCGCGCTGTCTTGGAGAAAACTCTTCTTGTAACGCTGCTCTGGCAGATGCCAATTGTGGAGAATTCGCGAAAACACTCTGGACATTGACATAGCCGATTTTCAGGCCGGTTACCTGCGCCGCCAAATGACCCGGCAAAACAAAAAGGCCAGCCAAAATCACCAATGCAAGTCGTCGAAAAATATTCATAAAATTCGTTCCTTAGTTACTGCATCAAAAAATTATAGCGCACAATATCCCGATCCTGATGATTGCCACCCGTCTGGCCAGCCTAAAAACCACCACCAATAGAGAACTGAAACTGCTCCGTCTGGTCACCATAAAATCGGATAGTATCGTCTACCTTGTTCAATGGAAAACCATAGCTAAACCTGAACAAGCCCAGGGGGCCCAGCCATTCTGCGGCTATACCCACTGACTGCTTCAGCCTGTTCGCATCGAAATCATACTCCATCTCATCGCCGAGCTTGTCATAGAATGTGACCCCACCCGTAGAAAACACGTTCCCGACATCGTAGAACGCTGTAAATCGCGCTCTCGACCGCCATTTTGCCGGAATAGGCAGAATAAGTTCTACCTGCCCGACAGTTTTCAGATTGCCTCCGTACGGATTGCCGCCCCGCACAATATTATCGCCAGAGCCAAAACTGTCTTTTGGTCCCAGCCGGTTCTCCTTGTACCCGCGAACACTATTCGGGCCACCGGCAAAGTAATTCTTGTAAGGTGGAAGTGCTGTAGTCTCCCCCAGTGCCTCACCAAAACCCAGATTTGCGCTTAATGACAAGGTAAACCAGCGAGTTAATGGCACATATTGCTTGAAATTGTAGTTGACGGTGTAGTACTCAACCTCACTGCCTGGAACAGTGGCATTCATGATAACTCTATGCCGGGCTCCCCGGTCTGCAAAAATTCCCCTGTTCCGACTATCGAAAATCCAGCCCAGCGCGAGCTCGAACACCTGAAATTCAGAAGTAAAAAGACTCCGCCCGATAATATCCTGAGTTCGTGAGTCACCATTATTCAACACCCATTCCTGTGATTGAACAGTGCCGAAACTGTCTGCCAGCAATTCTGATGCCTGATATGTCACTCCGAAAACAAGACGCTGGAATTCAGTGATTGGATAGCTGTATTCCAGTGATGCCGAGAGTGTCTTGGTGGAAAAATCAGAAGACCCGGCTGTGAACTGGGTGATATCACGATAGGCAAATCCAACAGTCCTGCTCACTTCATTCAATGTCGCGTAGGGATTCGTGTGGCTGAGACTGTAGATCGTTCTGAACCGGCCGGTATTGATATCAGCCGCAATCCGGTTACCGCTACCAAGGAAATTCTCATGAACAAAGTTTCCATTGATCAGAAGCTTCTGCGAATCAGAGTATCCTATACCACCGCCAAACTGGCCGGGGAGACCTTCTTCAATGTTGAAGTCAATATCAACCAGGTCCGGGTAGCCGGGAACCGGGTTGGTTTCCACTTCAACATTGTCGATGTATCGCAGCCGTTGTAGTCGTATCTTGGATCTCTCTACCCTGGCGTTAGACAGATAGCCCCCTTCAAACTGACGCATTTCCCGGCGAAACACTTCATCATTAACAGAAGCCGCTCCATCAAAGTTGATCCGGCGAACATAAACCCGGTTTTTTGGATCCACATACAAAACCACCGAGACAGTTTTGTCATCTTTGTTCAGTTCCGGTACCGGCTCAACGGTGGCAAACGCATATCCCTGCTCACCCAATATCAGCCGGATAAATTCACTGCTGCGGGTAAGCAACTGCTGAGAAAATATCTGCCCCGGTTTGGCAAGAACAAATTGGTTAAGTTGATCCTCGGGAAGAATCAGGTCTCCGGCCAGTCGAATATCAGACAGCACATACCGGTCGCCTTCCAGCAGGTTAATGGTAATGAATATATCTTTCTTGTCCGGGGAAATCGCGACCTGTGTCGATTCAACCGCGAAATCCGCGAATCCACGATCCATATAGTATGACTCCAGGGCCTCCAGATCGCCGGACAAGGCTTCCCGTGAATACCTGTCATCCTGACGAAACCAGGACAACCAGTTGGGTGTTCGCAGCTCGAATATTTCAAGCAATTCATCATCAGAAAATTTCCGGTTCCCGACGATATTGATCTGCCTGATCCGGGCTCTCTCGCCTTCCGTAATGTTAATGGCGATGCTGACCTTGTTGCCCGGTAATTCCTCCACGTCGGCAGAAACAGTAGCCGCGTATTTTCCCTGGCTGAAATATTGCTCGGTTAAAGACTGCTCAACATCTTCGAGCACTGAACGATTGAGAATGCGGCCCGTCCGCAGTCCGATTCCGGCCAGAGATTCTTCGAGATCTTCGGTTTTGATATCCTCATTGCCGCTGATAGTAAAACTCTCAATTGACGGTCTTTCGAGAACAGCTATTACCAGTGTCCCCCTGTCCCAGCGAATTTCCACGTCCTTGAAAAACTCGGTGGAATACACAGCTCGCAGGGCTTCCTGTACCCTGCGCTGATCAAGAGTGTCACCAATATTCACCGGCAGATAATTGAATACAGTACCTTCCGAAATTCGCTGCAGGCCTTCAACGCGAATATCCTTCACGACCATTTCGCGCGGAGCCTGTGCCCATGCCTGCACAAGAACCTGCATGCTGACCAGCAGCAACAAAGCTGCCATAACACAAAAATGCTGGGGCAATACCGACCGGGCCCGGCTTTTTTTCAAAGGCATGAAAGCACTAACCTAGTATGCGGGCGAAGTCGTTGTAAAAAGCAAAACTCATCAACACCAGCAGGAACAAAATCCCCACCTGTTGACCAAACATCTGCGCCCGGTCCGACAAGGGGCTGCCTTTTACGGCCTCGATCAGCTGATAAACAATCTGACCACCATCAAGCATCGGTACCGGCAGCAAATTTAGTATCCCCAGACTGAGACTGATAATCGCCAATACGCGCAGGAAAAATGCAACACCGACTGTCGCGCTGAATCCGACAAACTGCGCAATACTGATCGGCCCGCTGATATTCTTTGTCGACACCTCACCAGTCACCATCTTGCTTACCATCCTGACAGTGAGCACGGTCATCTCCCAGGTTCTGTTCATAGCCATGAAAAAAGCAGGAACGACCTCGTATCGCTCGGAAGCCCGGGATAACGCCATAAAATCTTCTGCGATCGCACCAATCCGCCCGACCACACCGTCTTTAGTCTCCAATGACTCCAGAGTTACGGACATTTTTATTAGTCGATCGCTGCGTATTGCAACAACTTCGATAGTTTTCCCCGGTCGAGCCCTGATAAATTCGACCCAATCCGGCCAGCTGGCAATCTCTTCACTGTCTGCAGAAACTACCCGGTCGCCCGAAAGCATGCCGGCCTTCTCTGCAGGACCGCCAGATACTACTTCACCGATGACGGGCAGGAACTCCGGCCTCCAAATATCAAACCCCAGTACCGGGAAAAGCTGACCCGGCTCCGTCAGCTCCCGCTCCAACCCGGAGGTTGGCAAGCGGGCCAGCTTGCGATGGCCATCCATGCTTTCAATCTCGAGAGTCACTACGCCGTTGGCCAAAGCATCGTCCAGAATACCTAGTACTGCCGTATTCCATGTTGCGACCGCTTTTCCACCAACAGAAATAATCTGATCCTGCTGCACCAGCCCGGCAGTTGCTGCAATTGAATCAGGCTCGATAGCACCGATCACGGGCTTTATTCCGGGGATTCCGATGCCAAATACCGCCCAGTAGGCCAGCACAGCAAATATAAAATTAAATACCGGGCCTGCAAGCAGGATGGCTATCCGGGCAAGCAGCGACTGGCTATTAAAAGTACGGTCTCGTTCGGTTTCTGCAATCTCCCCCTCGCGTTCGTCCAATAGCTTGACGTAGCCACCCAGTGGTATTGCAGAAATGCAGTATTCCGTCTGGTCACTGCCCGCCCGCAGCATCCATATCGGCTTCCCGAACCCTATTGAGAACCGTAATACTTTGACACCAAACAGGCGCGCCACGCTGTAATGTCCAAACTCATGCACGGCCACCAGTATTCCGATGGCAACGAGAAAAGCGACTACATTGATAAGAATTACACTCATGCTCTATCAAAAATCTATATTTACAACAATCCGAATTGACATACTGTCAAAGAAAACAAGGGCGATGCCGCTGTGACACCATCTACTCTGTCCATGATACCCCCGTGCCCGGGAAAGATTTTTCCACTGTCTTTCAAACCTGCATTTCGTTTGAACATACTCACCGTCAGGTCACCGATCACCGAAATAGCTGCTACGGCCAACGCCAGAGGCACTGTGACAGCCATTGAGACCTGCAGCACCAGGGCTCCTGCAACGGCGACCACTGTCGATGCTGCCAATCCACCAATCACACCTTCCCATGTTTTGCCAGGACTCACCTGCGGCGCAAGCTTGACCCGCCCGATGCGGCGGCCGGTAAAATAGGCGCCAATATCGGCGGCCCAGACGATACACAGAAGCAGCAAAACCAGTTCAGGCCCACGTCCATCAAACAAAAACAGGGTCACAAGGGCAATGGAAGACGGCACCAACACCAAAATGCCACATACAGCACCCACGACCGCCGGTATGGGTGTCGGGTATTTCAGAACCCACAAAAATGCCAATACCCACCAGGCAAGCCCGGCCCATAATACCGACTGTACATACACTGGATTGCCTATCTGCAGGACACTCAGCCCCAGCAGCAAAGCAATCAACAAAACATACCCCAACCGGACAGGAATTGACCCGATGGACAGAAAACCCGCCCACTCCCACGCCGCGGCAAGAACAAACAACCCAAGAATACCGGCGCCGGCTACTGTAGGCAGCAAGAAAAACATAACCAGCAGCCCTGCTACCAGTGCAATTGCTGTCACTACTCGTTGCGCCAGTTTACCCATTAGATTTCAAATCAGTATCCGTTGGATATTAATCGCCTGTGGCTCCTATCTGCCCGGAGGTTAACCCGAACCGCCGTTGTCGCTGGCTGAAAAATTGCAGCGCTTCTTCCACACAGTCCACGCCAAAATCCGGCCAGAGAGTGTCTGAAAAATAGATCTCCGAGTACGCGATATTCCATAACAGGAAGTTGCTGATACGCTTTTCCCCACCGGTGCGTATCAACAGATCGGGTGCAGGTAACCCTGCGAGAGCGATATGCTGCTCAAGCAATACTTCATCTATATTTTCAGGACTCAACTCCCCCGCCTGGACACGTTCAGCAATACTACGTACTGCCTCAACAATATCCCAATGACCACCATAGGCAAGTGCCAGAACCAGCGTCAGCCCGGTATTGGAGCTGGTCAGAGCCTCAGCATCTGCCATCCGTTTTTGCAGCATGGTCGGCAGGTTCCGACGCTCGCCGATAAAACGCAGCCGCACACCATTGTCGTCCAGCGCCCGTACTTCCCGCTGCAAAGCTTCGACAAACAACCGCATCAGTCCATTCACTTCTTCAGCCGGCCGGCTCCAGTTCTCACTGCTAAAAGCAAATAGCGTAAGAACCTCTATCTCTTGTTTGCCGCAATACTCCACTACCTCCCGGGCGGTCCTGACACCTGCGCGGTGTCCGGCAAGCCGGTTACGGCCGTGCTGCCGGGCCCACCGGCCATTACCATCCATGATAATCGCGACATGGCGCAGCGGAGGGGAAGAAGTTGTTCTGGTTTCTGGCAGCACTTTAAATATCGCTTGGCCCTAAAAATCCTTGATTTCTTTCTGCTTTTCTTCAGAAACCTGATCAATTTCCGCGACATATTTGTCGGTGAGCGTTTGAATCTCCTGATGCGCACGCCGATCGTCGTCCTCGCTGATCATCTTCTCCTTTAGCAGGTCTTTAATGTCACCGAGCGCATCGCGTCGAACATTGCGCACGGCAACCTTGCCGATTTCTGCCTCATGCCTGACCAGCTTGGCCAGATCCAGCCGTCGCTCCTGCGTCAATAGGGGAAGGGGTATTCGGATTACGTTACCGGCTGTAACCGGATTCAGCCCCAGATCAGAATTGATAATTGCCTTCTCAATAACAGGGATCATCTGCTGTTCCCATGGCGTCACCGACAGAGTTTGAGCGTCTTCGACGGCAATATTAGCCGTCTGATCGAGAGGGACGTCTGAGCCGTAATAATCGACAGTCAACTGTTGCAGCAGGCTGGGATGAGCGCGCCCGGTTCGTAATTTCTGCAAGGAGTGGGAAAATGCGGTAACACTTTTCGCCATCCGGTTCCCTGCATCTTTTTTGATCTCATTGATCATGGCAATTACTCCGCTTTTATGACCGACTAGCCGCTATGGGATACCAGTGTACCTACATCATTACCCTGAACCAGGCTCACCAGGTCTCCTTCATTGTGAAGATTGAATACCCTCAGCGGCATATCATTGTCACGGCACATCACTATGGCAGTCGCATCCATGACGTTCAGTTTCTCCGTGATCACCCGATCATAGGATACCCGGGAAAATTTCTTTGCATCCGGATTGGTCGCCGGATCACTGGAGTACACGCCATCAACCTTGGTTGCCTTCACCAGCATATCAGCACTGATTTCAATCGCTCTCAAGGCAGCGGCCGTGTCAGTGGTGAAAAACGGGTTCCCGGTACCGGCGCCAAACACCACTACCCTTCCTTTTTCCAGGTGGCGCACTGCACGGCGGCGAATATAGTCCTCGCAAATCTCGTGAACCTGGAGCGCTGACATCACTCGTGCTTCCAGGCCCTGCCGCTCAAGCCCGTCCTGAAGAGCCAATGCGTTAATGACCGTGGCAAGCATGCCCATGTGATCGCCGGTCACTCTATCCATACCGGAACGTGCGAGGCCGGCACCACGGAAAATGTTCCCACCACCTATTACAATCCCGACCTGGACCCCCATATCGACCAGTTGCCTGACTTCACCGGCAATTCGATTCAACAGATCGGGATCAATACCGTAGTCTTCATCACCCATTAACGCTTCACCGCTCAGTTTGAGCAGTATGCGGCTGTTTTCTGGCACTGAACTTCCCATGTTTTCCCTGATGGCTCCAGCCAGGAATATTCCCAACAGATGGAGGTATTCCGTTATTCAAGTGAGCAGCATTTCATTCCTGGCCATCATCGCCTCGCGATGCTTCAACCTGAGCCGCA
The DNA here is from genome assembly GCA_024277915.1 of Gammaproteobacteria bacterium. Taxonomy (GTDB): domain Bacteria; phylum Pseudomonadota; class Gammaproteobacteria; order Steroidobacterales; genus JAJRUG01. The sequence goes on along the minus strand of JAJRUG010000040.1, from coordinate 15,852 downwards.
ACTTCTTCAGCGAAGTTCTCGACCTTCTTTTCAATACCTTCACCGACTTCCAGGCGAATAAAACTGCACACTCGTGCATCCTGTTTCTTAAGCAACTTTCCTACTTTTATATCCGGATCCTTGACGAATGCCTGTCCTTCGAGTGTGATTTCACCAAGAAACTTGCGCAGCCGTCCCTCGATCATCTTTGCAACAATTTCAGGTGGCTTGCCTTCTTCTTCGGCTTGCCCGGTCAGGAATTTACGTTCCTTGTCGAGAACTTCCGGAGCGACATCGTCAACCGACACAAATTGCGGATTGGTCGCTGCAATGTGCATCGCCATGTCTTTGCTCAGCTCGCCGCTGTCATCCCCTTCTACATCAACCAGCACACCGATACGTGCGCCGTGAAGATAGCAACCCAAAGAACCCTTCGGCTTTACCAGATGAAAGCGGCGCACATCGATTTTCTCACCGATCTTGGCGACCAGGTCCTGGCGTGCCGATTCCAGTGTTGGTCCGGCCGCTGTCCCGAGACCCATGAGCGAGGCAACATCAGCCGGCTGGTGCTGCAATGCCATCTCACAGACCTGCTGCGAAAATGCCACGAAGTTTGCATCCTTTGCAACGAAATCAGTTTCGCAATTGACCTCCACGATAACCGCATCCTTGCCTTAATCATTAACAAGGCAGGCAATCATGCCTTCAGCGGCAATACGTCCGGCTTTTTTGTCCGCCAACGCCTGTCCTGATTTACGCAACAGATCCTTGGCGGCTTCCAGCTCGCCACCCACTTCAGTCAGTGCTCTTTTACACTCCATCATGCCAGCACCAGTAAGCTCTCTTAGCTCTTTGACCTGACTCGCTGTAATCGTCATCTCGAATAAGTCCTCGGAATTTTTTCCAGAATATTTGCTGCGCGTTCCAACCGGCCAACTACTCTTTGTCTTGCTCCACCGGGTCTTGCTCCACCGGGTCTTGTTTCACCGGTTCCGGTTCTGCGACCGATTCCGCCGCTGAGGCCTCTTTTACTGATGTTTCAGCAACTGCTTCTTTTGCTGCGGGCTTCACCTTCACTTCCGTTTCGGCATCTGATTTGACCTCAGGCGCCGGTTTTTCAGTGCTGTCTGTCGCATCAGTTTTGGCTGACTCAGCCGTCTTCCCGGCCGCTGGCTTACTGCTTCGTGGCGTTCGCTTGGCACTTGTTGCCCGTTTCCGGCTTTTTTGTGTCTTCGGCTTGCCCTTTTCATCCAGCTCAACGAATTCATCTTCTCCGCCAGGTAGCGCAGGTATGGAATCCTTGCCCTCAAGAATGGCATCAGCGATACCTGCTGAATATAACTGTGCGGCCCGCATTGCATCATCGTTACCAGGAATCAGGTAATCGACCTGGTCTGGCGAACAATTGGTATCAACAACAGCAATGACCGGTATACCGAGTACCCGAGCCTCATGGATTGCTATCTTCTCGTGCCCGACATCAATGACAAAAATGGCATCAGGAAGCCCACCCATGTCCTTGATTCCGCCGAGAGTTCGATCGAGCTTTTCTTCTTCGCGATGAAGCTGCAGTACTTCTTTCTTGGTCAACTGAGCAAAAAAGCCATCAGCCTCCTGCTGACGAAGCTCTTCGAGTCGCTTGATTGAGCGTTTGATCGTTTTGAAATTAGTCAGCATACCCCCAAGCCAGCGATGGCAAACGAATGGCATGCCACATCGTTCTGCTTCTTGTCGCACGGCATCACGAGCGGCGCGTTTAGTGCCGACGAACAGCACTTTTCCACGATCTGCAGCGAGATTTTTGGCGAAAGTACAGGCTGATTGATACAGCGGAACTGTCTTTTCCAGGTTGATGATATGAATTTTGTTGCGCGCACCAAAGATAAATGGTGCCATTTTGGGATTCCAATACCGGGTCTGGTGACCAAAGTGCACACCAGCCTCCAGCATATGACGCATGCTGACGTCTGCCATTATTTATACTCCATGTATGGGTTGGGCCTCCATGTACCCCGATCAGCAACCCGAATCTAGTTCAGGCACCCGGCTGGTCGTGTCGGTACATGTGTGGATTAAATTGCCTGTAAGGCGCGCGCTTTATACCATACCCGCGAATCCGCAACAAACTTTCAAGCCGCCCTCTCCGGCCTCGATGTGGCCATGACGGGCTTATGTTAAATATCTGGGGTAGTCTGCAGGGGCTACACTACTATGGGGCACTATGACGATCACTATCAAAACCACCGAAGAACAAGCCAGGATGCGCATCTCGGGCCGACTGACAGCAGATGTGCTGGATATGATCGGGGAGCACGTTCGCCCGGGTATTACCTCCGCTGAGCTGGATCAGATCTGCCACGATTACATAGTCGATGTGCAGCAAGCGATTCCTGCTCCGTTGAACTACCGGGGATTTCCCAAGTCAATTTGCACCTCGATCAACCATGTAGTCTGCCACGGTATTCCCGGTGACCGCAGTCTTCGACACGGTGACATTGTCAATATCGACGTCACTGTTATTAAAGACGGGTTCCACGGCGACAGCAGCCGCATGTTCATCGCTGGCAAACCTACCGTATCTGGTGAACGTATTGCCCGGGTCGCCTATGAAGCAATGTGGAAAGGCATCGAGAAAGTAAAACCCGGAAATTTTCTTGGTGATATCGGGCACTGTATTCAGACTTTCGCCGAATCCCGGAAATGCAGCATTGTCCGGGAATATTGCGGCCATGGAATCGGCCGGGTATTTCATGAAGATCCGCAGGTGCTGCACTATGGCCGGCCCGGGACAGGTATCGAGTTGCGCGAAGGAATGACCTTCACGATAGAACCGATGGTCAATATCGGCAAACGGCACGTTCGATTACTACCCGATGGATGGACCGTAATCACAAAGGATCGTTCGCTGTCTGCTCAATGGGAACACACCATTCTGGTCACCTCGACCGGACATGAAGTTCTGACACTGGGAGCAGAAGACAGAGCCGTCAGGAAACAGCCGTGAGTCAGCCGCCCGGGGATCGAACAGACTTGCCCATTGCTGACGAACTGGCGGCGGAAGTCCTCATCCCTTCGGGGCTGGCAATGGATTGGGCGGGCATCGAATCTCGCCTGAATGGTTCCGAAATCGGTATTGCGGAACTCCGGCACCTTCTCACAGCCGGGCGAGAGGCATTGAAAAAGCGTTTTTTGGCGAACCATCCCACCGGTGAACTGGTTACTGATTTCGCGCAACTGGTTGATCTGGTCATTCTGGCCGCCTGGAAACGGTCCGCTTCGGCGCTTGATGAAGTTGCCCTGATCGCGGTGGGCGGTTTTGGCCGCGGCGAACTCCATCCCTACTCTGATATTGACCTGCTGATCCTGCTGCCAGAGTTGCCTCGCGAAACCAGGAAAAAGGCGGGCGATCAGGTGGCGGCTTTTTTAACGATGTTATGGGACATCGGACTGGAGGTTGGACATAGCACCCGCACAGTGAGCGAATGCCGGGAGCAAAGCAAAGGCGATATCACGATTGCCACGACGCTCATGGAATCGAGAGTGTTGCGCGGACCCGCAACACTCTATGACGAAATGCGGGCCGCCACCGGACCCGGGAATATCTGGCCCTCAAAAGTGTTCTTCGAGGCCAAGTTGAAAGAGCAGCAAGCCCGGCATTTACGATACAACGACACTGCTTACAATCTCGAACCGAATGTCAAAGGCGGCCCGGGTGGTTTGCGGGATATCCAGATGGTTGTCTGGGTCACTTACAGGCATTTTAATTCGGGACGTCTCGGCGAACTGGTCGCCCATGGCTTCCTGACCAGTGAACAGCTGCATCTGCTGCGTGAAGGGCGAGAGTTCCTGTGGCGAATTCGCTTTGCCCTGCACACACTGACCGGTCGACGCGAGGATCGGTTGCTATTCGACTACCAGACAAAGATCGCTGAAATATTCGGTTACCAGGATGCCTCATACATGCTGGCCGTTGAACAGCTGATGCAACGCTATTACAGAACGGTGATGGAGCTTAGCCGGCTAAACGAGATGCTGCTGCAGCTTTATCAAGAAGCAATATTGTTAAACCCGGACGTACGGGTGGAACACATCAATGAACGTTTCGGTTCGAAGAATGGTTTCCTGCAAACCATTGATGACGAGGTCTTTGAGCGGAATCCATCTGCACTGCTGGAACTTTTTCTGCTACTGCAACAATACCCGGAGCTCAAGGGCGTCAGTGCGAGAACGATTGGGCTGATCAAGCGCAGTCTGCAGCTGATCGATGACGAGTTCCGGCAAAACCCGCGCCATCATCAATTGTTTCTGCAAATACTCCGCGCGCCGGAAGGTGTCACACACGGCCTGCGCCGGATGAATCTGTACGGTGTACTGGCCAGCTACATACCTGCGTTCGGCCGAATCGTCGGCAGAATGCAATATGATCTGTTTCATGCCTACACCATTGATGCCCATACGCTGTTCGTGGTCAGCAATCTGCGGCGATTTGCACTCAGCCGGTTTGACCATGAGTTCCCGCAGTGCTCTGAAATCATGCAGGCCCTGCCTGTTCCCGAAGTAGCCTATATCGCGGGTCTGTTCCACGATATTGCAAAAGGACGGGGTGGGGACCATTCACTCCTTGGCGCCGTTGACGCTGAATCATTTTGCCTTGAGCACGGCATGAGCCGCTATGAATCACGTCTGGTCGCATGGCTGGTTCGGCAACATCTTGTCCTGTCCCTGACTGCACAAAAGCAGGATATCAATGACCCGGAAGTGATCCGCAGATTTGCTGAAACTGTTGGTGATCAGGTGCATCTTGATTACCTGTTTGTCCTGACTGTTGCCGATGTTCGCGCCACTAACCCCAGCCTGTGGAATACCTGGAAATCGCAGTTGTTTACAGAACTCTACCTGTTGGCACGGCAGGCACTCCGACGTGGCCTGGAAAACCCGATTGACCGGGAGGAGTTACAGGAAGAGCACAAAATAAATGCTCGTAAATTGCTCAGTGGCAGCGGCATTGAAAGCACTACGATTGATACTGTCTGGTCTGAGCTGGGCAGTGAATACTTCCTGCGCTGCAAGGCGGAGGAGATTGCCTGGCATACGCGGCTTCTATCGAATACCAACAGGCCGGATGAGCAGGTTATTGTCGATATTCGTGATGAACCGGGAGCAGCAGGCACCGGCATTTTTGTGTACACACCACAGGGAACCTATACCTTTGCCACCGCGACCGGGATTTTCGATGAACTCGGCCTGACGATTGCAGATGCCCGGGTGCTGTCGCTCGCGAATGGCTACAGCATATCGACCTATGTTGTTCTGGAACAGACCGGGGAACGGATCCAGGAAGACCGCCGCCGGGAAAAAATCAGGCATCGCCTGATTCAGGCAATATCCAGCACAAGCAATCTCGCAACAAACGTGACCCGCAGAACACCTCGGCAGGTGCGAATTTTCTCCACTCCGACGCTGGTAACATTTTCAACCAACACTGTTGAAAAGCATACCGTCATGGAACTGATTGCCAGTGATCGGCCCGGCTTGCTGTCCGACACCGGGAAAATCCTCCAGGAGCACCAGATCAGCATCCATACTGCGAAAATCGCGACTGTGGGTGAACGAACTGAAGATATATTCCATATTACCGACAATGCCGGCCAGCCACTGGATAAAGAAAGCTGTGAGCAACTGAAAAAAGCCCTTACCGACGGCCTGCAATCTCTATAAACTTGGTAAAGATGGAAGATCTGAAAAAAATAATCGAACTCGCGTTTGAGGACAGAGCAACTCTGGATCCGGCCAATCCTGCTCCGGATTTGCGGGATGCGGTTCATACGGCGATCGATTACCTCAACAATGGCAGCTTGAGAGTTGCGGAAAAAACAGATGGCAACTGGACAGTCAACCAATGGTTGAAAAAAGCTGTACTGCTGTATTTCGGCATCGAACCGAGCCGTGCGATTTCAGGGGGGCATTCCAATTATTACGATAAAGTCCCGATGAAGTTTCATGGCATGAGTCAGGAATCATTTGCGGAGGCTGGTATACGAGTCGTGCCCGATGCGCTGGTTCGACGCGGTGCTCATATTGCCAAAAACGTTGTGCTGATGCCCTCCTATGTCAATATTGGTGCTTACATCGACAGCGGAACACTGGTTGATACATGGACTACCGTTGGCAGCTGCGCGCAGATCGGAAAGAACGTGCATCTTTCCGGCGGAGTCGGAATTGGCGGGGTGCTGGAGCCTGTTCAGGCCGGGCCGACGATCATTGAAGATAACTGTTTTATCGGGGCACGCTCCGAAATCGTCGAGGGTGTTGTCGTCGAAGAAGGTGCTGTCATTTCCATGGGTGTTTTTATCGGCCAGAGCACCCGTATTTATAACCGGGCAACTGATGAGATCACATACGGAAGGGTTCCGGCCGGGGCCGTAGTGGTCCCGGGTACACTACCATCCAGTGTTGGGAAATGCGGACTCTACTGTGCGGTCATCGTAAAGCAGGTTGATGCGAAGACCCGCAGCAAGACCGCTATCAATGAACTGCTCCGGTCTGAATAGCGCCCGAATACCATGGCAACATAAAAAATGAGTACCGTCACCATTTATGGAATTCGCAGCTGCAGTAACTGCAAAGCGGCGATAAACTGGTTGTCAACCCATGGCATCACACATGAATATAGAGATATTCGTGATGATGGAATAAGTGACAAACTGCTACGCGATTGGCAAAACAAAACAAGCTGGGAAAACCTTCTGAACAAAAGAAGTATCACATGGCGAAGAATTCCCGAGGTCGACCGTTCAGAGCTGGCACCGGATACGGCAAGGCAACTGATTCTTAACTATCCCACAATACTCAAGCGACCTGTGCTGGATCTTGGTGACCGGCTTATCCTCGGATTTGACGAGACACGGTACCGACGACTGCTTTCTGAAGCCTGATTCCTGAATGTCCTCAACGATCGATTTTGCCACTGAACTGATGCGATGCGCATCGGTCACCCCCGATGACGCCGGCTGCCAGCAGCTGATCGCCAACAGGCTCCGGACTGCCGGATTCACAATTGAATCCCTCCCCTTCGGCGATGTGAGCAATCTCTGGGCACGACGGGGCACGGAAAATCCGGTGTTGTGTTTTGCAGGCCACACCGACGTCGTTCCTGCTGGTCCGATTGAACACTGGAACACTGACCCGTTCAAGCCGGAAATCAGGGCTGGTATTTTATATGGGCGGGGCGCCGCGGATATGAAGGCAAGTCTTGCCGCGATGATTGATGCCGCAGTCGAATTCGTCGGCAAAAACAGCAACCACAGCGGGTCGATCGCTTTTCTTATCACCAGTGATGAAGAGGGTCGCGCCCGGGACGGCACGCTGAGGGTGATGGAAACGCTGAACAGCCGCAATGAAACCATTGACTGGTGTGTGATCGGGGAACCCTCGTGCTGCGACAAACTTGGCGATACGGTTCGTATCGGGCGCCGCGGTTCACTCAGCGCTATGCTGACAGTACACGGACTTCAGGGGCATGTAGCCTATCCTGAACTTGCCAGTAATCCGATCCAGTCACTGGCGCCGGTGCTGGCAGAACTCTATGCAAAACCTGTTGATGAAGGAAATGAATTTTATCCCCCGACAAGTTTTCAAATGGTCAACATTGCGAGCGACGCCGGGGCACCAAACGTCACGCCGGGCAGCCTTAACGCCCGATTCAATTTTCGATATTCAACCGTCTGGACCCATCAACAACTGCAAACATTTGTACATGAACTGTTCGATTCGCATGGCCTGGAATACACACTCGACTGGCATTTGTCGGGCGAGCCTTTCCTGACGCCACCAGGTCAGCTGACCGACGCTGTACAAGAAGCGGTCAGCAGCATCACCGGCACCCAACCAGAGCTTTCTACCGGGGGTGGCACTTCTGATGGCAGATTTATCGCGCCAGGCGGTGCACAGGTTGTGGAATTTGGCCCGGTGAATACCACGATTCACAAGGCGAATGAGCAAATTCCGGTTGGGGACATTGAGTTGATGAAATCGGTTTACAGAAAAGTGCTGGATCAATTAATGAGGTGAGCCGAACCGGCCTGCTATTCGCTGCGGGGCGCTCGCCAGTTATTCCAGACGCCGAACCCGCCGAGCAATACAACGCAGATCAATACCCATGTCGGCATGCTCAAACCGAGAAATGACCAGACAATTTCCGCACACTCACCCGACCCTGCAAACACGGTAGTCAGCATTTCGGTAAATGGAAACGCTTCCAGCATGAAGTCGAGACCCGGCCCGCAGGTGGGCACCTGATCCGGCGGCAGGTTTTGCAACCAGACGTGCCGGCCTGCAATAATTGCGCCCCCCGCAGCAGCCAGGGCAACCAATGCCCCATATACCCGGCGACCTGCAAGCCCCGGCGAATGAATTGCAGCAGCAAGAAAGACAACCCCCATGCTAATAACAGCTACGCGCTGAAATATGCACAATGGACAGGGTTGAAGGCCAAGAACATATTGTGAAAAAAGCGCATAGGCCATCAATCCAGCGCAGGCACCAAAGCCCAGGAAGTTACTATTTCGGGGATTCGCAAAGACTGTCATAAGATTATCTGCAGATAAAAAGTGTGATTATCGGGTCACTGATAGTCAATTCAGGTAACTTTATCACGAATATAATTCGGCAAGGCCTCTGCAGCTGCAACCGCATTACCGTTATGAAACATCTTGCGAGCCACCTGCAGCATGGTTGCCGCTGACGGCAAGCACTCAGTATCAGTTCCGCTGAATCGTTCGCTATGACGCTTGTTTAATTCCGGGTATGCATCCCAGCCAGGCCCTGCGGCAAAAAGGCTTTCATCCCCCGGAAGCATAAAGGTAGCGGGATCTACGAGACGATCATCCAGCACGGATATGATGACTGAGTCACTCTCCCGGCGATAGACAGCAAGATAGGCTTCGCCCATCCGGGCATCCAGGCAGCTGGCAACACTTGTTGCCTGATATTTGTCCATTACACTGAGTGCCATAGCCTCCATACCGGAAACCCGGCATACCGGCACGCCGGCACTCCAGGCGATTGACTGCGCGGCAGCGGCTGCTACCCGCACACCGGTGAAGCTACCGGGACCGCACCCGAAGGCAACACAATCCAGTATTCCGATTTCAAGACCGGTTTCCTTGAGAACCTGCTGGACCAGCTGAAAAACCTGGCGTGATGGCGTGCGGCTTGTACCATCTTCGATAAGACTTGATCGATTGCCGCTGCATGCCGCTACGCTGAGCAAAGATGTCGATGACTCGATGGCCAGACAGGCAAAATCACTCACTCAGCATCTCCTTTTCGTGCTTCGAAAAATGCCCGGACTTCATCCAGGCTACGAATGACCGGCATAGTCGGCAGGCTATCGATAAAGACCTTGCCATAATTACTGGTCGACAACCTGGGATCACAGATCATTACTACACCGTGATCCTGGTAGTCACGAATCAGTCTTCCGGCACCCTGCTTCAGACTCAGCACTGCCTGGGGAAGCTGGTAACTGCGAAAGGGATTCCCGCCGGAACTTCGGATGGCTTCCAGCCTGGCCGCCAGCAGCGGATCGCCGGGTGAGGCAAATGGCAGGCGATCAATAGCAACCAGCACCAGGCCGTCTCCACGGATATCGATGCCTTCCCAAAACGTAGCCGTACCAAGCAAGACAGCGTTATCGCTGGCGGCAAAATCATCAATCAGCCGCGAGCGTGGCGCTGAACCCTGTATCAATAGTGGGTAGCTGATTCGATCATCCGACTGCAGCAGCTCCGCCGCCCGACGCAACGCCCGATGGCTGGTAAACAGCAGGAACGCCCTTCCCCTGGTGACCTGCAGCACCGGCACCATGCTGGCGACAGCCTGATCCGTATAATCATCGGTATTCGGCGGAGGCAAGCCTTGTGGCAAATACAGCCGGGCAATACCAGGATAGTCAAACGGGCTGGGTATCTCCCGGACGGAGGTATCCGGCATCCCGACCCGGCCCAGGAAATGGCTGAAATCACCCCCTACCGCCAGAGTCGCCGAGGTAAACACCCAGGTACACCCCTGCCCCATCAGAAGTGATGCGATCTCTGTGGAAACTTCCAGCGGCGTCAGATTCGCTGTGAATGCACCCCTGGCAGTTCTGACCCATCGAAGCCCCGTCAGGTCACTGGCCACACTGATCTGTTCGTTTGCCTCCAGCAGCGACCGGGCCCTGTCCAGGCACTTCCTGATATCCGGGCTCGCCTCTTGATGGGCTGAAAGCCAATCCCGCAATACAATCAGCTGGTCAGCCAGCAGATCGAAAGCAAATGCAAATTCTGTTCCGGCATCTGCCCATGAAAGATTTCCTTCGCGGCGGGGTAAAGCAATCGACGCATCCTTGCAGGCTGCATCCACTGCATCCAGCAGCTTGTCGATTACACCATCATAAAGACCCGTATTGACTGTTTCACGCCGCAGGTCTTGAATCAGTTCAGCCATGCGCCCGGAGCTCAGACTGATATTAAAAGCGCCCTGGGCAACATCCGGAAATTGATGCGCCTCATCGACGATCACCACATCAGAGCCAGGCAACAGCTGTGAAAAACCCTCTTCCTTCATGGTCAGATCAGCCACCAGCAGATGGTGATTGACGATCACGATCTCCGCATCCCTGGCTGCCTGGCGCGCCGACACGACATGACAATCAACGTATGCGGGACACTTGGAGCCAAGGCAATTATCAGCGGTCGAGGTGACCTGCGGCCAAAGAGGTGAATCCTCCGCCACTTCCGCGACTTCGTTGATATCCCCGGTTCGGGTATGTGCTGCCCAGCGCTCCAGGTGACCCAGCGTAACCCTGTCACTGCTCGACCTTTTAAAGTCCTGTTTTTCGCTCAGTTTGGTCAGGCGATACCGGCAGAGGTAATTCGCCCTGCCCTTGAGCTGCGCGATGACGGCCGGCCGGCCCAGAGCCTGTGCAATCGTGGGTAAATCGCGGTGGTACAGCTGATCCTGCAAAGTCTTGGTGCGGGTCGATACAATCACTCGCTTCCCACTGAGCAACACCGGAATCAGGTAGGCCAGGGTTTTGCCGGTACCGGTACCCGCCTCGATCGCGAGATCCGTACCTGTCGCAATGGCCTCACTGACCACCTGCGCCATTGCCAGCTGTTCAGCCCTGGGAGAAAACCCATCCAGACAATCTGCGAGGGGACTTCCGGCTCCGAAATAATCATCGAGATTCACAAAAAACTTCTTTTATTGTAAGAAATCATAAAGTTAAAAGAGTTTTCTCGAATATTGATTACTAATGAAACTGTCTAACACTACACTGATTCAAACAACGACCGCCATAGGAAAAATAAGCAATAACTGCGATATTAGTCTGGCGCTTCATCTGTATAATACGCTGTCCCCGAACCCGGGCATCTGGAAATATAATAAAACCGGTGATTTTGACCAAAATTAAATTCCGATTGAGATAACACATGACATCCACAAACAAGACTCCTCAGCAGTGGGTTGATGAAATAGCCAACCTGACAAAACCTGCTCATATTCACTGGTGCGACGGCAGTGACCAGGAATATGACGATCTGATTCAACAGATGCTCAAAGATGAGGTGTTGCAGAAACTCAACGATGCCACCTACCCAAACTGCTATCTCCATCGATCCGATCCAACCGACGTTGCCCGTGTCGAGCACCTGACGTTCGTGTGTACTCCCGAGGAATCGGCTGCCGGCCCGAACAATCACTGGATGAGCCCGGCTGATGCGCACGGTAAAATGGAAAAACTGTTCGAGGGATGCATGCAGGATCGCACTTTGTATGTCGTTCCTTACTGCATGGGTCCAATCGATTCCCCCTACTCAAGATGCGGTATCGAGATCACTGATAGTGCGTACGTCGCGGTCAACATGAAGCTGATGACCCGGATGGGCACCGAGGCACTGAACAGAATAGAAAAAGAAGGCACTTTTGTGCGCGGTCTCCATTCGACCGGAGACCTGGATCCGGACCGCCGCTTCATCATGCACTACCCTGAAGAACTCCTCATTCAAAGTTTCGGCTCCGGATACGGCGGTAATGCACTGCTTGGCAAGAAATGTCATGCGCTCCGGATCGCCAGCTGGCAGGCGCAGCAAGAAGGATGGCTGGCCGAGCACATGCTATTGCTGGAACTGGAGAGCCCGCAAGGTGAGAAGCATTATATCGCCGCGGCGTTCCCGTCCGCCTGCGGCAAAACCAACCTGGCCATGCTGATCCCGCCCGAGTCGCAGGAAGGCTGGAAGATCCGTACTATTGGTGATGACATCGCCTGGCTGCATCTCGATGAAACCGGCCAGCTCCGCGCGATTAATCCGGAATCCGGTTACTTTGGTGTCGTTCCTGGCACCAATACCAAGACTAATCGAAATGCATTTGAAATGATCCGGCATGATGCGATTTATACCAATGTAGCGCTCAATGAGAACAATGAGCCCTGGTGGGAAGGCAAGGATGATCAGCTTCCTGTGACAAACTGGAAAGGAAACAGCTGCAGCGAGGATGATGGTCCAGCCGCGCACCCCAACTCGCGGTTTACTGTAGCTGCCCGGCAAAACCCCTGTTATTCGCCGCTGGCTGATGACCCTGCCGGTGTGCCCGTCAGTGCCATTATATTCGGCGGCCGACGCCGGGAACTGGCTCCGCTGGTTTACCAGGCGCTGGACTGGGATCACGGTGTTCTGATTGGCGCCAGCGTGGCCTCTGAAACGACCGCAGCGGCAACCGGTGCAGTTGGTATTACCCGAAGGGATCCAATGGCGATGAAACCCTTTTGTGGATACAATTTTGCCGACTACTGGGGGCATTGGCTGAGCTTCAGCGATAAATCTGACCGACTCCCTGAAATCTTCCACGTTAACTGGTTTCGCCAGGATGAAAACGGCCGCTTTCTCTGGCCGGGATTTGGCGAAAACCTGCGCGTCCTGAGATGGATTATCGAACGTTGTGAAAACCGGGTGGAAGCTCAGGAAACTGCGATTGGCTATCTGCCCAATGCTGCGGATATTGATACCAACGACCTGGATATCGATCATCAAACACTGGAGTCGCTGCTGGCTGTCGACCATGACAGCTGGCGCCAGGAGATGAAAGCGATGGGAGAATACCTTAAGGAGTATGGAGACAGGGTGCCGGCGAAACTAGCTGAACAACACCGGCGGGTTATCAAGGCATTGGGATAAAAAACCCGGCAGACCCTGTCCTCTGACATCAATGGTCAATATTGAGTGTTCAGGGTGGGTTATTTGGCACTGATTGCGAGATTAAGTCTCGACAATCGCCGCTACCGCTCGCAGTGGTACTCAATGGCCAGTGATGTGCCGCGGGGTGCAACCCTTCCCAGGCTGAGAATGCCGCCGTCAACAAGCTCGATTTCATCCCGGCGTACAAAGACTTCCTCACCGTCATTTCTTTGAATGAAAGTTCCGTTGGTACTTTCATCAATCAGAATGAAACGATCTTTGCTCACTTCAATTCGTGCGTGAATTCGCGAAATCAGATTACCCTTGATCACAACGTCATTATCATCAGCACGGCCTAAAGTAATGGTGCGACTGCTATTCTGATCCACGACAATTTCCAGCCCCTGAAACTTGAGTACGAGGGTTCCGAGTTTTGATGGCTTTGCCTTACCCCAGCCAATGGCCGGCAACATGCTGGTTGCTTCTTCGGGCTGCCAGAGAACCTCGAACACCTCAACCCGACCAGATCGTCCTTTGACAGTCGCCAGATCAATTTGCCGGACCAGCGCTTTCCATTCACCACTCAATTGATCGACCGTGGCTGAGGTTGTGAGAATCTGGCCGGCTTTGGCCTGTGATGTCATCCTGTTGGCAGTATGTACAGCAGCGCCGAAAATATCCCGATCCTGAATAGTAACCGGCCCATAGTGACACCCGATCCGGATCGCAACGTTAATATCGTCGCTGCCAATATCCTGATTGTTGGTAATACGCTGCTGCATGCGACTGCCGGCATTCATGGCATCGTCAGAGGATGGAAAGGTGGACATCACCTCATCACCCATGGTTTTTATAACCGTGCCGCCATACTTCTCGGTTGCCTGCTTCATGATATTCAGGCACTCCTGCACGGTTTCCCTTGCCTTGTCGTCACCCATTGCTTCATACAGGCGGGTACTACCGACAACATCAGCAAAAAGGATCGCAACCAGGTTTTCTGCGGCCTCAGCACTCATAGTGTTTTAGCAGAATATGTTAAAAAGAATTGCCGGAAGTATAAGGTATCCTTGCCATCAGAGACACGTTATCCTCCTTAAAATCACGGTATTTCAACGTATAATGAACGCCGCCGCCTGCGGCATTCTGACAGGCAGCTATTTTTCCGCGACGATGTAGGCAATCCAGCCTGCATCTGCTTCACCCTTCTCTTCCGGTGAAAACTCGCCATCTCCGTCACCATCCTCGTCTGTGCCTTCCCAATAGACAGTCACTTTACGATAGCCGGCCTCTTTAAGGAGTTCCTGAAGCTCAGGCAAGGTCCACAAACGCCATTCATAGGTAAATGCTTTTTTCAGTTTTGACCCATCAGGAAACTTGAAATGTATGTGGCACTTTGCCTCGCCGGTAACCGGATAGTAGCGAGCTTGATCCCAGACATAGGTAAAGTTGTCATACTTTGTTTTTTCTTTCATTTCCTCGAATGCTTCGTAACCTCCGAAAGCATCCAGAAACAGGATACCGTCATCCTTGATTGCCCGATAAGCCATTTCAAAATATTGCCTGATCGTGTCACGATCCTTGAAAACCCAGTAGCTGAAATTAAACGCGCCCAGCGCATCCACTTTTTCCGTCTTGACGTCCATGACATCTGCCTGATGGAGCACAATCCGCTCCTGCTCTTCTTCAGTCAGCCTGCCCAAGCGATTCTCGCGCCCCCAATCAAGAACATCCTTGTCGATATCCACTCCGATTGCGGTGTGCTTGCCGGAACTGCGAACCCACTCACAGGAGGCACTGGCAGTTCCGCAAAAGTCCTCCCGAAAGCTCAACGCCTCCCGGCCGCGAATCTCACGAAAGGTATTGCTGACGAACTTGCACTCGTCTTCAACATTCTGAACCGAGTCCTCATACAACTCATGCTTGTCTGCAAGCTCTGCCATGGTCAGTTTCTTCAAACTGCCTGCCTGAGCGATATCCTGTTTCCTTGCCGCCATGATCGACTATTCCTTTATTCAATGATTCGCAAAGCCCGACCGCCTGCGCTGCCGCGTATTCTATCCGGAATTGCAATAATTTAGCGAGTCAACCAGCACTTCCGGACCTGCCCCGGGCTGCGTGGCGTGCTCACTGATGTACCGGCGCCAACGACGCGCTCCGGGCTCCCCCGATAACAACCCCAGCATGTGACGGGTAATGTGATGCAATCGTGCTCCCTTCCCCATCTGCAACTCGGCGTAGTCTGCCATTTGATGAATCACTGTATCCTTGCCTGGTGCCGACCAGAACCTTCCACTTAGTGCATTAAGAAACGCCACCTGAAGCCGGGAAAGAAAACAAGGATCCGCATATGCCTTGCGACCAATCATTACACCATCCATCGTTTCAAGATGATCAGATACTGCAGCGAGTTCGGTGATACCGCCATTGAGCACGATTCTCAAGCTGGAAAAATCCTGCTTCAGCCTTTTCACGAGCGGATAGTTCAACGGCGGAATATCCCTGTTCTGCTTCGGGCTCAGCCCGGCAAGAATCGCTTTGCGCGCATGTACAATAAAAGTATCACAACCGGCTGCGGCAACAGTTCGGACAAAAGTCGCGACAAACGGGTAGTCGTCGTGATCATCAATCCCGATGCGCGTCTTGACGGTAACCG
>JAJRUG010000039.1 GCA_024277915.1 Gammaproteobacteria bacterium | reverse complement strand
TTTGAGAGATCTGAATTACCAACTCAAACAACTCTGTCGTCGTAACCGGGACGGCAGTTATTCAACCCAGGCCAAGCGCTTTCATCATTTGATGATGATGGCGAATCAACTCCATGAGCTGGGATTTCATGGCATGAAGGCACGATCCCTTAAGCCGAAGCATGTGGACGCATTGGTCCAGCACTGGATGGAGCAGGAGTTAGCGATCGGCACCATCAAGAACCGTATGTCGGTATTACGCTGGTGGGCGGAAAAGGTCGCCAAACAGAATGTGATTGCCCGATCCAATGAACACTACGGGATCCCGGATCGACAGTTTGTGAGCGACACGTCGAAAGCGACCCATGTGACCGCGCAGGATTTGGACAAGATCAAAGACCCCTATGTGCGTATGAGTCTGGAGTTGCAACAGGCCTTCGGTCTGCGCAGGGAAGAGGCGATTAAGTTTAGCCCCGATTATGCGGATCGTGGAGACCACATCCGGCTGAAGCCCAGTTGGACCAAAGGCGGCAAGGAGCGCGTGGTTCCCGTGCGCACGGAGCAACAGCGCGAAGTGCTGCAACGTGCACACCAGCTAGCAGGCAAACGTGCGCTGATCCCGGCTGATCTGAATTATGTCCAGCAGCTACGTGTGTATGAGCGTCTGACCGCCAATGCAGGCCTGTCAAAGATGCACGGATTGAGGCATGCCTACGCACAGGCGCGTTATGAAGAACTTACAGGATGGAAGGCACCGGCGGCGGGCGGACCTGTGTCGAAATCGCTAAGCCCCGGCCAGAAAGTGATGGATCGTCAAGCCCGCAGGACGATCAGCCAGGAGCTGGGGCACATTCGAGAGCAGATCACTTCTGTTTATTTAGCAAAGTAAGTTGTTATGTAATGTTGACCTTGCAATGACCAATCGAATCAGGCGTTTACTCGGACAGTACCTTACATAACGCGTGTGCCGATGCCAGAAATCGTGGAAACGGCGCAGAGGGCTGGATGGATTTTCCATTCCCTAGCTAGCGGTACTCCGACATGATGCGGGCCTGGTTGTACAAGACCTCTGAGGCCAACTTCATCATGAAAAAATCAATTCTCAATCCAGCACACCCGGTGACGGCGATCGCGATCTGTGTCGCAGGCATCTGTACGCTAGCCAGCGTGAACCTTCAGGCGAAAGATCTTCAGGTCGGTCGCTATTCGACGTTGGCGGCGAGTCCAACTGAAGCACAGGCCGAGTTATTAGCCACGACAATGACGGTTCGGTTTCCGGATCGGATTCGCGTCGTCGGTGAAGCGGTTCGGTATCTGCTGCAACGCAGTGGCTATCGTCTGGCCAACGATGAATCGACTGGGCCGGATACGACCGCGTTGTTTATGTTACCGCTGCCGGCGGTTCATCGAACCCTAGGGCCGATGACGCTCCGCGAGGCATTGGAAACCCTCGCGGGACCGGCATTCCATCTGGTCGAGGATCCAGTCCACCGACTTGTCACATTTGAGCGTTGTGATGCGGGCAAGATCGCTGTCCAGAATATGCAGGTCAGTACCGAAGTAGAGGTTGCGCAAGATGACGACTGAGACGCAGAAGGAGAAAACCAACCATTCAGATTCTGTGGCCAATCCGAAGAAGGGAAGTGCGCAATCCGTATCCCGTCGGGTGGCCTACAAGACAGTACTGACTGCCATCGTGATCGGTGCGCTCACCATCAGTGTGCTGTGGGTATTTGTGAGCCGCCATGAGGGGATCCTGGAAAATACGGCTGTGATAACAGACCCGGATACCCCGGAGCAGGCGGAGACAGCAGCCAAAGGAACTGAGGTCGCTCCTGTTGAGAATGACGTTGGCATGATCGACCACAGACTGAAATCCCTGTCCGGTCGGATTGAGCGGGGATTCAGTCTGCAACAAACACATCATTCAGACATGAAACGCAGTCTCGTGGCCATGTCTGAAAACCTGCAGAGCATCAAGAAGGCCGTTGCAAATTTGGGGCAAAGCAATCAGGCGCTCAGCCAAAGCATCAGCCAGGCCACTTCACGCCTTGAGACCCTCATTAAGAATGTCCGCGCACTCAAGGCCGCCAAGCGCAAACCGGTGGTCAAGCACAAATCCCGTCCCGCCAGGATTCCGCCCTTTCATACGGATGCCATTGATGTCTGGGATGACACGACCTATGTGGCCATCTCCCAGTCCGGGCACGTGGCGTTTCTGAAAGTCGGTGAGCAACAGTCCGGCTGGACGGTGACCCGCATCGACCATATCAAAGGGCAGGTCGACTTTCAGGGACCTGCACGTCAGGTTCATTCCATTTCATTACAGAGGTAGATCGGATGGAAATCGTATTGGCCGTTTTACTGCTCCTCGGAGGTTTTACGCTGGGATCAATTACCGCAGACGAAGGGGATAAATCACCGGAATCCAGCGTAGTCGCGTCCAACAAGGTCGATGTGCGGGGTTCACAACCGCATATACACGCAGCGTACCCGACCTATTCGATGCGGTGTCGTTCCGACAATGCCGTCATTTACCGGGATCTGACGCTTCCAACCCATGTTCAGCGCCAACAGCCAGTGACTGAGGCCAGAGTCTGCGAAGGAGCCTGTCCGGATGAATAATCGATTGAAACCCGTCATTTTGTCTTTTGTACTCTTGTCGTCAATATCTGTTGTAGCAGCCGAGCGATCACATACCCAGATCAAAGATATTGGGCAGGATGACACCTCGCGAGTCGCAAACATCTTGTCGGAGTCAGACCGTGCACGCGCTCGCCAGTGGGATTTGTCCGCAGTGGAATGGCAGCGCTACAAGATGTTGATGCAGGGGATCCGCGGGAGTATCAGTCCGTCGACGATATCGCCCATCGAAGTCCTGGGTATCCATGCGCGGGATGAGGCGGAACGCCAGCGCTATGCCGAAGTGTGGGCGCGGGCCATGCGGGAGGATGTCGATCGCATTCTAGCGTTTCAACGTGCCTACGACGCAGCCGGAAAACGCCTGTATCCAAATCAACCGCTGATTGATATCGATCGGCTGTCTGGAAAGCCAACAAAGACAAGTGCACTGCAATCCGGTGATCGTTTGTTGTTCTTCACCCGCACGGAGTGCCCGGCGTGCGACATGCTGACAGGAAAATTGTTGAAGCGGATCGATGATGTCAGCGGCATCGACATTTATCTATTGGGTCTTGATCCGCGTGATGATGTGGCCGTGCGGGACTGGGCATCCGCCCATAAGATCAATCCCGAATGGGTACGCAGTCGGCGGATTACCCTGAACCATGATGGGGGCGCCCTGGACAGACTGACGAGCGGTCAGGGAGACACCCCTTATATTCTGCGTCGGCGGGGGACGGATATGTCTCAGCTTCGGGCATCGGATCTATAGGTATGTCCGGATTGAAACGCCATGTGATCTGGTGTGCAATGGTTATTGGCGTGAGTGTGTCCGGCTCCGCCTGGAGCAATGAACCCGTACCGGCAGCTTACCGAACGCTTGCGACAGAAAGCGGCATTCCCTACACACTTTTGTATGCAGTCGCCCTGACCGAGAGCGGTAAACAGGTGGCATCGACCCAGATTGTCCGACCCTGGCCATGGACATTGAATGTGGCCGGACAGGGGTACTTTTATGGTTCCCGGCTGGCGGCGTGGCAAGCATTAACGGCCTGGCTTGAGCAAGGCAAGCGTTCGATTGATATCGGGCTGATGCAAGTCAATTGGCGTTATCACCAGGAGCGATTAGGTTCTCCGTGGCAGGCACTCGATCCGTATTTCAATCTGCGCGTTGGTGCGGCGATTTTGCGGGCGTGTTACAGCATCCGGCAGGACTGGTGGGCCAGCGTGGGTTGCTACCATTCACCGGCCAATGTCGAACGAGCCGAGCGATATCGCCACCGCGTCACCTCTCAGTGGCAACGGCTCGTGAGCACAGGATAGTGTGATGGCTCGATTCGATTACCCAGGGTGGAAGTGTCTGGCCGTTGTCTGTGCGCTGGTACCCATCATAGCCAAGGCCGAACTCACCGTGATCTATGACAGTGGTCGTACCCAGCCTATCGCTCCGTACCTCGAGGTCTTCGAGTCGACCGATGGTAG
>JAJRUG010000038.1 GCA_024277915.1 Gammaproteobacteria bacterium | reverse complement strand
GATCTCGAAGAAACCGAAGGCGGCACGCTGGTCAAATGGAGTGGCGAGATGAAAATGTTTGGCAAGCTCGTGGCTCTGGCCGGAGGGCTGATCAAGCCGATTGCAAGAAAGGACATCAAACGACTGATTGATGCACTCCAAAAAGCGCTGGCTCCGGAACTGGCAGAGCAAGCCAGCGGATAGAGGGATGTTGCATCCAAGGAAAATGCTATGAGCTGGATAGGAAAATCGCCCAGGCGTAAAGAAGACGACCGGCTGATCCGGGGACAGGGAATGTTCGTCGACGACAAACAGGGCTACGGCATGCTCCACCTGCATCTGGTCAGGTCCCCCTATGGTCATGCCCGGATTGTGAATGTCGATGTTGCCGCTGCCGAGGCACTGCCGGGTGTCATCTGCACGCTGACCGGCACAGAAGTCAAAGAGCTGATGCCTGAGTCATTCATGGAGCTTGGCTCTGAGCCGGCAGCCAATATCAAGGACTACCCGATGGCGGTTGACAAGGCCGTTTTCCAGGGTGAACCGGTAGCCGCTGTGGTCGCAGAAACTCCGGCGCTGGCCGCGGATGGTGGAGCCTTGATCGAGGTCGAATATGACATGCTCGATGTCGTTATGACCGCCGAACAGGCACTGGAGGATGAGAAAATTCTGCATGAGTCAGCAGGCACCAACAAGATCTGGCAGGGTGTATACGAATATGGCGAAGTCGACAAGGCATTCGAGGATGCTGCCTCGGTCATAACAATAGACCGGCTGCATTTCCACCGGTTTGCCAGCACCCCGGTAGAAAATAATGCCGTCGTTGCCGAATGGATGCCCCATGGTGAACTGGATTTCTTTTGCAACAACTCCTTCGTCGGATTTGCCCAGCAACTGCTCGCACCCGCTCTTGGTGTCAGTGTCGATCACATGCATATCAAGACTCATGACATTGGCGGCAGCTTCGGCAACAAGATCTCCAACTACACACAGATGGCACTCGCTGCACTGGCATCGCGCAAAGCTGGCGGCCGGCCGGTCAAATGGGCGGAAACCCGCACCGAGCATTTGCTGTCAAGCGGACATGGAAATGAACGAACTTTTCTGGACACCGAAGTGGCACTCGACAGCGAGGGTGTCATTACAGCCATCAGATCCCGGCATATCGATGATTGCGGCGCCTACCCGCGATATGAACCACTGGGTTGTGTGATCTGGTCACAGGTCTTGCCGGCGACCTATGGCATCAAGAATTTCCGGATCGATTTCTCACAGGCAGTCACCAACAAATGTCCTGTGGTGCCCAACCGCGGCTACTCCCGCATGCAGCACCTGTGGTTCATGGAGCGTGTCATTGATATTTGCGCCCATGAACTGGGCATAGCCTGTGACGAAATGCGGCTGAAAAATTACATCACCGACTTTCCGTATACCACACCTAACGGCTGTGTTTACGATTCCGGCAACTACCCCGCCATGCTCGAAAAAGCCAAGGAACTGATCGGCTGGGACGACTGGAAAAAGAAACAGGCCGATGCACGTGCCGAAGGCCGGCTGCTGGGTATTGGTATCGGCACCACACTTGATTCAGGCACCAACAATTTTGGCCAGGCCAGAATCATCAACCCCCATCTGCCGTTTTCAGGCAACTCGGAAGTCGCCACGATCAGAATCGACCTCCAGGGGTCTGTGATCGTGACCCTCGGCACAGGCCCGTCAGGTCAGGGGCATGAAACAGCAACTGCCCAGGTGGTTGCAGAGGAGCTTGGCATCCATCCCGACATGGTGCGAGTACGGACCGGGTTTGATACCGGCTGGAATACTTTTGTGGGTCATTCCGGCAGCTATGCGAGCCAGTTTGCAGTCACCGGCTTGTCTGCGGTACACGGCGCCTGCGAGAAACTGAAAGCAGAGATGCGCCGTCTGGCGGCCTTCCTGCTCGAAGCCAATGAAGATGATCTTGAGTTCGGTGTGGGAGACGAAGGCCCGCAGCTCGGCGTCAAGGGCACAGACAAATCAATCAATTTCTGGTATCTGGGCAACCTCGTTAATAACGACAACGCAGTGCTTGCCGGTGAGCTCGGCGATGTCACCCTCAATATTCGCCATGTTTACCGTCCGCCGTTCACGATTCCTGACACTGATCGGAAGTACGGCAATCTCACCCTGACCTATGCTGCCCAGTTGCACATCGCTGTGATCGAAGTTGACCGGAGTTTTGGCCACCCGAAAATCCTGGCCTATGCAGCAGTCGATGACTGCGGCACCGTCATCAATCCCCAGATTGTCGGTGGCCAGGTGCATGGTGCCACTGCGCATGGCATCGGTGCCGCAATCATGGAAACATTTGAATACGATGAGGGCGGCAATCTGCTGACTTCATCATTCAGTGACTATTGCCCGATTACTTCCATGAACATGCCGGACGTCCAGTACGGAAGTATTCAGACACCTTCACCGTTCAGTTATAACGGCGCCAAGGGAATGGGCGAAGGTGGCGGTGCGCCGCTGCACACGATCTCGGCGGCTGTTCAGGATGCGCTGTACGGTGAGGGTATTATTGTCCTGGACTCCCACCACACGGCTAATTCTGTTTTTGAAATGCTGCGCGGTAATGATATTCCGACTGGGATACATACGGAGAAGCGATAACAAACGACGCTTTATACCTTCCGCGTTGACACCCTGGTTATTTCTGACTTTCAAATATATCTGACCCGGATTTATTGCCTCTGATTACAACTGTGCCGGCAAGTTTGTCATGCCACCCTTGTTTTCGTTTGTCGATGCCAACCCATATTATTCCAAGGAATAACGGAATCATCGAAACATAGTAGCCAAGGTAGCGACCTATAAACTGACCCGTAGACGGTTTACCCCCGGTTTTTGCATCTACGATAGTCAACTTTGTTACCATTTTCCCCGGGGTAGCAGATTTGTAAACCCAGAAAATAATAACCGCGATTACCGGTAGTATATAACTGAACAGAAGATCCCAAAAACCCTGAATAAAAGACTCACTTACCCAATAATCTGTGCCATATATAGCAGTCAGTATTGGCAAAAGTATTACCAACATCAATAAAGTATCTATCAATGCAGCTCCAGTTCTAATCCAGAACCCCGCATATTTCTGCTCGTTCATGTCAGGTGTTTTACTTTGAGCCACGATGCTTCCTTTTATGCGTTGAGAAATCCGGTGTTCACGTTCGACCCGAATTAGTGTTCAACTTCGCCGGAATACGCACGATCTACCTTCTGGGGAAGCTTACGGCAGCGCTTCGGGGTCTATAAACTGGATACCACGCGCTTGCATCGTGCTACCAACTATTCCGGGCAGCACAAGAAAATCAGCTTCATTATCCAGTGTATTTCAGACCTGAATGATTATCTGGAATATCAACGCAAACACCTCGAAGTGTTCATTGATGCCAAGACACGAAGCGTGCCTTGTTTTGGTCCGGTTGCGCTTGAAGAATATCAGTGACGGCCATGGTTGCATGCCGGGTAAAGGACAGGAAATACTGTCCCATCGGCGAGTAAGCTTTGACGCGAATTTCGCCGACACTCAAGCTGAAACTGCCACCACAGTCGCCTTTGAGAATCCAGTCGCCCAGCCTCAAGCCGATAACCGACAGCTTGTAGTGAAGACCTTGGCAAGCCAGGTAATGAAAACAGTGGGTTAAGATTTTTCGGTTTCCCAAGGATGGGAAGAATTGACGCCCTTTTTCCTTAAAGCCCAATGCCGCAATCACAAAAAGAGGTTGATTATCATAATGCAAACATAATGGCGCCATGCAGATAACGAAAATCATCCAGCCTGTTCAGCACAAAATCTTTTTCTTCTTGCTTGAGTATAATCAAGTCAGCAGTAGGGAATTTCATCGTGGTATTCTTATACTGTATGCCAGTAATTATATTATTCATGAAGAACTGACCATCATAAAAACCTTCGGCTCCACCGTATTTATTACTAAAGAAATAAACCTGACGGTCAGGAGCCGACTCCCATAAAGGGACGCCTTCAGTGACCCCGATATCAGACTGCAGGCCTAAAAGTAATGATATGCTTGATTCCACATCAACATGGGAGGTTACTTCTTGCGTAACGACTGGCGCCATAAACCCGGAAGGGGAATAAACCACTAAAGGAATATGAAAAGAATAACTACTGATAGTGCCAACCTGTAAAGACAGGTCTTCTGATTTTGTTCTCACACCATGATCAGAGGTTAAAACAATAATCGTTTTTTTTAATGCCCCCTCATTTTTCAACATCAAAACAATATCCCTCAACCAGACAGACTGTAACTTCATTAACAATCGTCCGTATTCTTTCTGGCTGGATATATCGCCAATCTTAAACCAGGGGCCGTGTCCTATTTGAGGCAAGTATATATGCGCGAACTTTCCCCCGCCTCTTAGCGTAGATAATATATCCGCTTTCATCTTCTCAAGGGTATACAGATCATAAAACAGAATTTCCCTGAGATACTCCAGACGACGTTGTTCAAAAGGCAGGTCATCAAAAAACACCCTTTGACTTATACCCAATACGGATTCTTCTGCCAACGAAAACCCTATCCTCTTTTCTGCACTGCGCCGCGCAACAAATATTTTATTAAATCCGAATTGATACAGCATTTTTTCATCAACTTCAGCGTTATACATACTTGGAACATAGGCCCCTGTCTCATAACCTTCATCACTAAGCTGCGCGAATACACCTCTATGCTGCTTAAACCCGCCGTTTTCCACCAGCCGTCTTCTTCCTTCAGGGTAAAATCCGGACAATAGTGAGAAAATAGAATCGCTTGTATACGGATAAGTTGTGTGATGCTGCTCTGCTATAAGTGAGTTCTGGATTAACTCATCAGGTACAAGCTCGGTAACACCATCAGGCAAGGTATCTGCCGGCCCTGTCTCCATAATAAAGTACAGAACATTTGAGCCCTTTTCTGACGCAATAACAGCTTTGTTTGTTATATCATCAGGCGTTTTCGTCAACTCTCTATAATCTGCAAGGCTTTTATCCAGGCTGCTATTTGCATAGATAGATACAAATTCTTCGGAAATAGTGGACAGCATGATTTTATGAACAGCAGCCTGGTACAAGCCACTTGACTTTTCCGGGTAAAAAAATAATGCAACAGCAACAGATACGACTGCTACCCCAACCAACGCACCCTGGCCAGCCCTTACCAAGCGTGTTAGCGATTCATGTTTATCCGCTATATAAAGAATGATCGAACAAAGCACTGTTACAAGAAGTATCAATAATAATTTAATTATCGCGCTTCCATTGACATAGCCAGTTGCCATGGCCGTGTCATTCATGACAAAAAGAAACGCCTCATATAATAGTGACGACGATGCATATTGACCAATTTCATCTTGCACACGAAGTTGTACGAAATAGAAAACAATCAGCAAGCTGGAAATCAGTGTGGTAATAACAAGAGCTATTCTTTTAAAGAAAAAGAATGCAACAACGACAAAAAAACACGGCACTAAAAATAAATTTATTATAATGTCGAGAGAAAAATAGCTCAGCCCCACCTGTACAGGAACCGTATTTTTATCTATCAGCCTTGCGATTGATAACCAATAGCCATTCAGCAACGAAGCTTTAACATAAACCCCAACCAGCCCGGCAAAAAACAAGGGCAGGTACAGGTTAACAAACAGAAGGTATTTTTTGTTTTCAGGGGACCTGAAATATTTCAACATGGATTCTGTTTTTAAACTACTACGCAGCGATGATATGCCGACTGGTGCGCCTACAAAGAAGCGATGGCCGGACAGATTCGGGCAACGCCAATCAACCCGGGCATTGTCTCCTTATCTTATCCTGCCATCTTCCAATGGCTCAATTCTTTACAATTCTCTGGTGTGAAATCCGATCACATTGTCATCTGGATCGCGAGCAAAAAAGAAAGTCGCTCCGCCACACTCTGTGATGAGCTATAGTGCGTAAATAGCGCTCCACAACATCAAGCCGCCAACTACCACTATTAATAAAATTCCTATGGTTGTGTCACTCATTTTCTATTCCTGAATTTACGATCAAATACCCATCCAGACCCGCAGGCTACCATAGTCTTCTGCTCATGGCGCAGGTACTTGCTTTCTGCTCAGCCATGGCCGGGATAAAGATTGCAGCTAAGCCTGTAACCGCACCAGCTGACGAAACTCATCATCTGTCAGCAAACAGCCGGCAGCAGTCCCCTGCTCTTTGACCTTCTGGAGCAGCGCCGCATGCCGATCCTCCGATACTTCCAGGCCCAACTCTTCCACTTTCAGTCTGATGCTGGACAGGCCACTCTTTTTACCGAGCACTATTCTTCTGGGTGCCGCAACGAGATCGGAGGAATAGGGTTCGATGGCTTCAGGTATATGAAACTGATTGGCGACGGCGCCGCTTTCACGGGTAAACAGGTTTTCGCCAACCACCGGCCGCCACCCGTCAACTTTGTAGTTACCGGCTTTTTCAACCATTGCGGCGACTCTACGTGCCTGATCAAGATTGAGCTCGACCGGCATGTCGTACAGGCAACTCAGGGCGAGTGCCGCTTCGCAGATATCCGTGTTACCGGCCCGCTCACCAATCCCGTTGACCGTCCCCTGTACCCAGTCGGCACCGGCACGAACTGCTGCAACGGCAGATGCCGTACCCAACCCGAAATCATTGTGCCCGTGAAAATGCAGTGGCATATCCTGACCAATCCAGCTTCTGACTTCGCTGATGATGATCCCGACTGCCTCGGGAGAGCAGGCACCGATGGTATCGACGACAGCAACCTCTGAGGCACCTGCATCAATCGCAGCAGCATAGACTTCCCGCAGAAAACCAAGCTCGCTGCGGGTACTGTCGACCGGGAAAAACAAAACCTTCATACCGTGTTCAACCGCATGACCAATCGCATCGGTCACACGCTCTATCACCTTTTTGCGATCGAAACCGTAGGCTTCCATCTTGACGTCACTGGTTGAAATCTCAATTAATGTTGCCTTGAGTCCGAGCTCAATCAGGGCATCCAGATCTCCCCTCATGGCACGGGAAAAACCCCAGATCTCCGAGTTCAGCCCGGCTTCCACAATCCGCTTGACGGCCTGGTTGTCGGCTTCCGATACCTTGGGAAACCCGGCCTCAATACGCCCCACACCAAGATCAGCGAGACCACAGGCGATTTCAAACTTTTCATCCGGAGTAAATACAACACCGACAGCCTGCTCACCATCCCTCAGCGTCGTGTCATAAAACTTTACGGGTTTGCTTCGATCAAAACCGGCTCGTACTTCATCCCGTTCATTCAGTTCGCTGATCCAGATTTTGTCTTTCATGTCATCCTCTGATACTTCAGGTACTTTGGGCAATCGCGATAGGCCGAATCAATGATGCTTCGCCCCCCTTAATCTTTAATGGCAGCACCACCACGGTCGAGACAGACTGCCCGTCTGCCGCCAGATCCTCGAATGTCAGGCTTTTCATCACATAGATGCCGTTTTCAATCAGCAATACCCGATGAGCATCGAACAAATTGGGAACGCCAATAGAAAGGTTATCCGTACCCACCAGCCGGGGGTTTTTAGCTGCAATCCAGCGTACGGCTTCACCCGACAAGCCGGCCCATTTGTACAAATAGGTATCGCCATCGGTCTCAAAATAGCGTGCATAGCCGGTACGCACCAGAACGCAGTCACCCTCATTCACAGTCAGCCCCTGGCGTTCAGCGGCTGCTTCCATATCCTTGACGGTGATCGAATATTTCTCCGGCAACACATCCACACCTTTGACCGCCGGGATATCAAACAATGCTGCCCTGAGAACCAGCGGCGGAACGGCTTCCATACTGTGCAATGGTTCAGGCAGATCAACAAACCCGGTATCCCGCTGATAGGGTCGTATATCATGCCCCAGCACCATATTGTCCTGTGACATATGCACCGGCACATCGAAGTGGGTGCCCGAATGCATCGAGGTGATCACCAGTGAAATGGCATCACCGAATCCCGGTTCAATTTTCCCGAGGTCTTTCTCTACATATTCATGATAGCGATACATATAGAACTGGAATGGCGGATCAAACGGATGAACCGGCATCCCCGGCCAGTACGCCTGGCCCAGATCATAGACTTTGGCACCAGCCAGTAACTCATGAAGTGCTTGCTCAGCCATGTGATTTCCTCATCATCAATCTGCCGTGCCACACATGCCAAGAATACACTGTATATACACCTTGATAATGTCGAGCATATCGCCGATGTGTACGGCCTCACCCTGGTGGGTATCAAAACCGCCGCCACCCGAACGAATCCGGCCGGCTGACCCGTAGTTGACCGTCGGAATACCGTATCGATTCATATGGGCTGCATCGGAATACCAGATTTCAGTACCAAACTCCGGTGGCGCACCCAGTTGCTGCGTGTGCGCCTCGATGATCATTTCGATCAACTCATGATCATCCGGGATTGAGGTTCCCGGTGCGGATACATAGACATCGACCGTGGTGCCCTCAAGACAGGAATGCGCCCGGACAGTGTCCCGAACCAATTGCCGTACTTCCCGATATACCGCAACCGGTAACGTATCCGGCATGGTGCGCACATCAAGATAAATCGTGCAGGTATCCGGTGTTCGCGCACCGCGCCAGGGCCAGCCACCTTCGATAGCGGCGATATTCACTTTTGGACGCCAGTCACCAATGGCATTCCGCTCGATGTATTCAGGCATCCATTGGTGCAGCGCGTTCAGCACCAGCGTCGCATTACTGATAGCGTTTTGCTCTGGCTCCGACCATGCCGTGTGAATCAGCATGCCCGGTACCTCGATTTTCAGCCAGGTGGTACCGCAATGGCGGGGAATCACCATCATATTGGTTGGTTCACCCAGAATGCAGGCATCGGCCACCGCGCCATGGGTAATCGCATACTTGGTGCCGACACCATAACCCTGATAGTCCGGGCCATCGAACTCCCCGACAGGAGCCTTTTCGATCTCGCCGCACACTCCGGCAATCACCACGTCACCGCCCAGCCTGATACCGGCCGCCTGGATCGCTTTGGCTGCCGTCACATAAGTGGCCATGGCACTTTTCATATTGAAAGTACCCATGCCGTAGATCCATTCATCATCAACGACGGTCCCCTCGCAGCGATAACCAAGACCGCGATGCGACTGTTCCGGGCCAAATGAGGTGTCCAGATGCCCGTTGAACATCAGGGTCTTGCCACCGCCCACCCCTTCGAGGATACCCACTGCGTTATAGCGCTGGTCACCGATCGGCTGCAGTGTCGAGCGGAACCCCGCCCCCTGCAATACTTCATGTACTGCACGACCCATATCGCCCTCATATCCAGTAGGGCTGGGCACGTTGACCAGCTGCACCACCAGATCAATCAGTGCACTTCGATCAACCTGCTCGACCGCTCTTGCAACCAGTGCCTGATCCACGTTACCGGCCATGTTCGTTCTCCACCACAAAAGTCGTGAGCGTACCCAGACCCTCAATTGTCGCCTCTATGACATCACCCGGCCCCAGCCAGTCCGGCACGGCCATTCCGGCGGCAACACCAGGCGGACTGCCGCTGGTGATGATATCGCCTGGCTCCAGGGTGATATTCGACCACCAGGAAACCAACTCGGCAGTCTTGTAATGCATCTGGGAGGTATTGGCCTTCTGGCGTATATCACCATTGACTCGCAAAACCATGTCGAGGTCATGAGGATTCTCCAGTTCATCCCGGGTGACCAGATGAGGGCCGAAAGGACAGGATCCATCGAAGCTCTTGCCGAGCAGTATGACCTTGTTGGAATGCTCACGGGCCTGAATATCCCGTGCCGAGAGGTCGTTGAAAATCGTAAACCCGGCCACATGGTCGAGTGCGTTTTCGACATCAACACGAAACGCCTTTTTGCCGATAATGATGCCCAGTTCAATCTCATAGTCGAGCTGGCGGGTAAAGTGCGGCACAACAATTTTTGCACCGGAGCCCACCACTGACGAGGGGGCTTCCAGAAAGCCGGTTGGATGTTCAAAATGAAAACTCTGCCAGTCATGCGACTGCCATTCCGGGTTCTGCCAGGTCGTCAATTCCTCAAGATGAGAATCGAAATTACACGAAGTGTGCAGAATTTTTCCCGGCCGGGGTACCGGCGCCTGCAGTTCGATTTCATCGGCACTCCAGACGTAGCGCTGTCCTTCAGCAGTCTTCAGCAAAGCAGGATCGCCGCCGCCCAGATCATTCAGGGCATTATCGACCGCATTGCGCGCCGTTTGCATCGCAGCCTCGCCCTGCTCCAGAAAACCGATCATGGTGCCGGGCAGCTGGCCGCCGGACAATGCATGCAAATCTACGTAGTGTCCATTCAGACAACTGCCAACGGTGATCTCACCACCGGCAGTAATCTTGAAAGTTGCTAATCTCATTATTCAGGTTTCTCCGTCCATCTGCTGCACAACACTCTCATGCGGCGGCTGGTTTCAATCTCGGGACCACTGCTTCACCCAGTAAGCGGATACTTTCAAGATTATCTTCCTCACTGGCACCAACAACTTCCATCAACGGCAGATTCATACCGGCATCGACCAGTTGCTGCAACAGTACGAGACAATCATCAGGGGTTCCGGAGATCACCGTAAAGGCACGCATCATTTCGTCATCGACGAGATGGGTGACATCATCATCGGTGCCCGCTTCGATGGCGGCAATGAAGGGGCTCCATGCCCTGTCAGGCAATCCCGAACTGCTCAGGATGATATTGTTCTTGATATTACGCAGCTTGTTGATGACATAGGTTGCGGTATAGGAACGGGTTGCGTTCCTTGCCTTGTCGCCATCTTCCGAACAGGCGGCAAGAATAACCCCGCCGACGGGAAAGTCCGCCGGCATTTCACGATCAGCCTGCTCAAACCCCCTGCTCATGTTCTCCCGTGCATACCGCGTAAAACCCGGTGAGGTGAGACCCGGCAATAACAGCCCGTCAAACGACCGGCCAGCCAGCTTTTGCATGAACGGGCCGGTGGCCCCGATATAGACCGGGATATCGGTACGCAAGCCACGACCTTTACG
>JAJRUG010000002.1 GCA_024277915.1 Gammaproteobacteria bacterium | reverse complement strand
GTATCTCGTATGGCCGCCCATAGCTCGGTGAAGGAAAATTCCCCCAGCGGTGTGCGATTGTGTCGATTCAGCCAAAAACAGTAGATCGATAACACCAGCATCATCAGACCACCAGGCAATGCGCCCGCCAGAAACAGCTGATCTATCGACACCTCCGCCACAACGCCGTACAGAATGATCGGCAGGGAAGGAGCAAACAGTAAGCCAAGACTGCCGGCTGCTGTGACCAGCCCGAGACTGAAACGTTCGGTATACCCCGACTGGATCAGTGCCGGATACAGCAATGCACCCAAGGCAATAATGGTGACGCCCGATGCGCCGGTAAACGCGGTGAACAATGCACACACAGCAATCGAAATAATCGCGAGCCCGCCCGGCATCCATCCCAGCAGTGCCGAGGTCAGCCGAACCAGCCGTTGCGGTGCTTTACCTGCACTCAGCATGTAGCCGGCAAAAGTGAATAGCGGAATCGCCAGCAGTATCGGCATATCGGAAATGCTGTAGATCTCCATGGCAACCACAACCAGGGGGGTGTCACTGCTATGGAACCCGGACAATGCACTGGTAGCAATCAATGCAAACAAAGGCGCACCAAGTAACGCCAGGATCACCAGAATAATAGCAACCAACACTACGACTTACCCGCCGGTGGATCAGCAGATCGTAGTCGGCGCAAGAACCAGATAGAGTAACGGTAGCCAATCAGACCAAAAGCAATGGGTAGTGCTGCCTGGAATGCCCAGGCCGGATAGCCTCCCAGAACCTGATCTTCATATTCATAGGAACTCATCACGAACTCAAGCGAATACCATGCCAACGTCAATGCCACTACTGCGGTAAACAGGTTGACGACAGCAGCCACCCAACGCTGCTTGTCTGGCGAAAGAATCCTGGCGAGAATATCAATCGTAATATGCCGGTCATCACGGCTGGCCGCGACCGCACCGAACAATGCGATCCAGAGCACCATTAAACGCAGTGCCTCATCGGCCCATATCAGGGTAGTGCCCGCGAAGTTCCGGAGAAAAATCTGGGTACCGCCCAGCAGGATCATTGCCGACAGTATCGATACAAGAATGGTATTTTCGAAGAATCGCCCGGCCACTTCCGCCCGACCAAGAAAAGTCATCGGCTCGGAAGAATTGGAGTCGAGCGGATCTTTATCCGGAGAGTCAGGCTCGGAGGGCGACCGGGTCACTCAAACAGTTCGGCAGACACGGCAGCATGTGCCCCGTCGCTACTGCGAAACTCTTCCAGGTATCCCTGAAGTTCCCGCAATAAAGAAGCCGAAAATACACCCGCATCTGCCATGCTGTGATTAACGTCTGCAGCCGCTCGACGCCACCGGTCAACCGTAGACTGATCGAGCCGGACAAACTCGATACCATTATTTTTCAGTGCCTGTCGGGCCGATGCGTTGTCTGCCCTGTTGGTTCGATCGAAACCGTCGTATACCGCAGTCATCACTTCACGAAAAACTTTCTGGTCAACTGTACTCAGCTTGCCAAATATTCGTTTATCAATGACCAGCATCGCCATGGTGTATGAGATGGGTAACTCTGTAACAAAGGAGACTTTCGTATACCACTGCAAAATAACAGCACCGATGGGCGGTGCCACAATGGCGTCCAGCAGGCCGGTTTGCAAACCGGTCAGAACATCTGTAATAGGCAGCGCAACCGGCAGTAAATCCAGCGCTTCCAGCCCCTTGATGCTGATCGTATCTCCTTCAGGTACCCAGACTTTCTGCCCACGCAAATCATCATTTCGCTCCACCGGTCGATCCGCCATCAGGTTTCCAAAACCACCGCCGGCGAAACCAAAAGTCACCAGCCCGGCCTGATCAAGGCCTTCTACCATGCCCGAATCCATGCGCTGCCGAACATAATCAACTTCCTGCTGGGAATTGAAAATCAACGGCAGCGTGTACAGCACGATATCCGGGTATTGATCCACCAGGCCGCCGGCAGTAAAAGCACCGCCCTGAAGCTGCCCGATGCGCATCTTGCGCAGCACCTTTTTGTCATTGCCCATGACGCCACCGCCATAGTATTTGACGATTACGCGACCCTCGGTGCGCTCTTTGATTTCTGCAGCCGCTGCACGCATTTCCCGCATCCAGGAAGATCCTTCGGGAGTCACAGTGGCAATCTTGATCTGTGTGGTGCTCGCGACACTCAAACTCATCACAAGCAGCATCACCAGGCCACAAATATATCCAATCGTTTTAATCATTAAAAATACTCGTCTGCAGAAGCCAGTAGTTCGATTGCCTGCTGCTGTGCCAGTTCATTCAGGAGTGTCAGGCCTGGCTGTTTGACCTCTGCAGCTATCACTTCGTTCAATAATCTGTCGTGTAGCGACCGGTCATACATCAGCCGGGCATAACCCCGGGCGTACTCTACCTTGACGCTCAAATCGATACCGTGACTGAGTTCCAATGCTGTTTCAAAAAAAGCACGGGCCTGTTCCGGTTTTCCACCCAAAGCCGGGGGCCGGAGGCTGGCAAGCACC
>JAJRUG010000037.1 GCA_024277915.1 Gammaproteobacteria bacterium | reverse complement strand
TGGGGTGCCCCGGCAATGTCCGCTGAAAGATTTCATCCCGCTGTAGATGCCTGGTTTCGATCCTGCTTCGATCAGCCCACCAGGGTGCAGCAACTTGCCTGGCCGGCGATCAAGAATGGCAGCCACACATTGCTTGCTGCACCCACGGGCTCGGGCAAAACACTGGCAGCTTTTCTCGCCGCAATTGATGATTTGGTTCGCGAAAGTGTCGCCGGCAATCTGCCGGACGAAACGCGGGTTTTGTACGTGTCTCCCCTCAAGGCACTTTCCAATGATATTGAAAAAAACCTCCAGCAACCGCTGCAAGGGATTGCCACTTTGCTCAGTCAGGAGTCCCTGGCGACCCAACAGGATTTGTTGCTCCAGCCTGAAGCATCCGGTGAACCGGTGTCCGCAATTCGGGCGGCGGTGCGTACCGGCGACACACCGGCATCGGAACGGGCACGGATGCGCCGTACGCCACCTCATATTCTGGTTACCACACCGGAATCCCTTTATATCCTGCTGACTTCCGAGTCAGGGCGGCAGATGCTGAGTACGGTACGCACTGTCATCGTTGATGAACTGCACGCGGTGGCGGGCAACAAGAGAGGAGCACATCTGAGTTTGTCTCTTGAGCGTCTTGATGGTCTCTGTGCAATATCGCCGGTCAGGATTGGTATTTCGGCCACCCAGAAGCCGATTGAAAAAATGGCGCAGTTCCTGGTGGGGCATCGTGCTGATAAATGCACGATTGTTGACACAGGATTTGTTCGCGAACGGGATATAAAGCTGGTTCTGCCATCATCAGAACTTCAGCCGGTCATGGCGGGAGAAGTCTGGACTGAGGTCTACGATCGTTTGGCCGAACTGGTACGCGAGCACCGGTCTACACTGGTGTTTGTTAATACGCGCAGGCTGGCGGAACGGGTTGCGCGGCACCTGGCCGAGCGGCTGGGCGAGACTGCCGTGACCGCACATCACGGCAGTCTGGCGCGCGAACACCGGCTCGATGCGGAGCAACGACTCAAATCCGGCCAGCTCAAAGCATTGGTTGCGACTGCATCGCTTGAATTGGGGATTGATATTGGTGATGTGGATCTCACCTGTCAGCTGGCCTCACCCCGGGCAATTGCTGTTTTCCTGCAGCGGGTTGGGCGGTCCGGACATGGAGTGTCTGAGGTACCCAAGGGTCGTCTTTTCCCGATGACCCGCGATGACTTGCTGGAATGTACGGCATTGCTTGATTCAGTACGCCGCGAGGAACTCGATGCCGTTCATCTGCAAGGGCCGGCTCTGGATGTGCTTGCCCAGCAAATTGTGGCTGAGGTGTCGGCACAGGAGTGGGTCACCGAAGATCTGTTTCAGTTGCTCACCCGGTCCTGGCCTTATCGTGATCTGGGGCGGGATACTTTCGACCAGGTGATACGAATGCTGGCAGACGGATATACCACCCGGCGCGGCAGGCAGGCTTTGTACATTCATCACGATGCAGTGAACGGCAAGCTGCGGGCACGGCGTGGTGCACGCCTCGTTTCAATTACCAATGGTGGAGCGATCCCTGATCAGTTTGACTACAACGTAGTGTTATTGCCGCAGGAGTTTTCTATTGGCTCCCTGAATGAAGATTTTGCATTTGAAAGCCTGCCAGGAGATATTTTCCAGCTTGGTAATACTTCCTATCGGATACTCAAGATCGAGATGGGCAAGGTGCTGGTCGAGGATGCTCAGGGTCAGCCGCCCAATATTCCATTCTGGGTCGGGGAAGCGCTGGGGCGCACCGATGAACTGTCATTCTCGGTATCGCGGCTTCGGGAAAAGTTGTCGCAGCTGCTGGATGAGGGAATAGAGCGGGCCCACCAGTGGCTTGAGTCTGTCCTTGGTCTTGACCGCTCAGCCAGCGAGCAACTGGTTGAGTACCTGGCCGGTGCAAAAATGGCGCTGGGTATCATGCCCACCCAGACTGATATCGTTCTGGAACGGTTTTTCGATGAAGTAGGGGACACCCATCTGGTGATTCATTCATCGTTCGGTTCAAGATTGAATCGCGCCTGGGGGCTGGCCTTACGCAAGCGATTTTGCAGGAAGTTTAACTTCGAGTTGCAGGCAGCAGCACTGGAAGACAGCATTGTATTGTCACTGGGTCCGACGCATAGCTTTCCGCTGGAAGAGGTTGCCGGATACTTAAAGTCTGGCTCGGTGCGGAAGGTGTTGGTCCAGGCGATGCTCAATGCGCCGATGTTCCCCGCACGATGGCGATGGACGGCCAGTATCGCACTGGCAGTGCGCCGCAACCGGAACGGTAAAAGAATCCCGCCCTATTTCCAGCGCAGCGATGCAGAAGATTTAATGGCGGTGGTGTTTCCCGATCAGCTGGCCTGTGCCGAGAATATTGTCGGTGACCGGGAACTGCCGGACCATCCGCTGGTGCATCAGACAGTACATGATTGTCTTCATGAGTTAATGGATATAGACGGTCTTGAGTCGGTACTTGAGAAGATAGCCGCTGGTGAGATTACAGTCACAGCCCGGGATCTCACCAGTCCTTCACCGCTGGCACAGGAAATTCTCACGGCCCGGCCCTACGCATTTCTGGATGATGCGCCGGCAGAAGAACGACGCACCCAGGCAGTTCGTGCCAGGCATCTTCTTGACCCGGCAGAGGCAGCCAGACTGGGGCGGCTTGATCCCGCGGTGATCAAAAGTGTCTGTGAGCATGCCTGGCCTGATGCGCGTGATGCTGATGAACTGCACGATGCACTGGTATTGTCGGGATTCATTACTGAAGATGAGATCCGGCAGGCGGAGCAGTTTGATTGCAAGTCTGTATCGCTGGAGCGATGGCGCTTGCTGTTGTCGGAACTGGTCGAACAACGACGTGCGACGATTGCGAGCACACCACCGGGCATCAGAATCTGGGTCGCAGCAGAACGGCTTGCCCAGTTGCAGGCTGTCCGGTCATCTTTATTACTCAGCCCGGAAATAGAGCCGGTGATGATGGGTGGTCGTGGCAACGCGGACAGTCATACAGATGCATTGCGCGAGTTGATCCGTAGTCGCCTTGAGACATTGGGGCCGGTGACGACGGAAGAATTGGCAGCACCGTTGGGAGTTGAAGCAGCACAGGTGCAAATGGCGCTTCTGGAGCTCGAGTCCGAAGGCTATGCGATGCGTGGTCAGTATCGCGGCAATAATCCCGATATTGAAGAGTGGTGCGACCGCCGATTGCTGGCACGTATTCATCGAGACACCATCACGACGCTGCGGCGGAAAACCAGGCCGGTCAGCCCGGCGGTATTCATGCAGTTCCTGTTTCGCTGGCATGAGATGGGCGATGTGCGCGGTAGCGGCCCGAATGCACTGCGCACTGCAGTTGGCCGGCTGCAGGGTTTTCCGATACCGGCTGTTGCGTGGGAAGCTACGGTGCTTCCTCACCGGGTCGAAAATTACAGTCGGCCTTATCTGGATGAACTGCTCGGTAGCGGGCAGTTCTTGTGGTCGCGCCCGCGCATTGATTCCGGCAAGAAACAAAGCAAGGCTGGTCCGGTGCGTAGTACGCCGATTCTTTTGATTGACCGGCTGGATGTAGATCACTGGTTGCCGCTGCTGATGCCCGGCAAGGCTGATTTATTGTCCTTGTCAGCTCACGCAACAATGATCTGTTCGGTGCTGGGTGAGCATGGGGCCAGTTTCTTTGTTGATCTTGTGCGCAGTTCCGGTTTGTTGCGAACCCAGGTTGAGGCGGCACTGGCAGAGCTTGTCTCGTGGGGGCTGGTGACCTCAGACACCTTTGCGGGGTTGCGGGTGTTGACAACGCCTTCATCAAAGCGAGCCAGTTTTTCAAGGGCACGCAGGCGTGGTTCTGTGAGTGTGGATACGGCGGGCAGGTGGGTGCTGGTAGAGCAGAGCCTGCACTTGGGCCGGGTCACCGAAAACGAGCGTTCCGGGTATTCAGATGCATCAGTTGAACATGTAGCGAGAGTTCTGCTGGATCGCTACGGCGTGGTTTTTCGTAGCCTGTTACATCGCGAGTCACGATTGTTACCCCCATGGCGACAGCTGGCCCGGGTTTATCGGCGGCTGGAAGCACGTGGAGAGATTCGCGGCGGGCGTTTTGTGAACGGGTTCAGCGGTGAGCATTTCGCCTGGCCGGAGGCTGTTGATTCGCTTCGCGCCGTTCAGGAAAAGGGTGGGGTGCAGAAGGAGTTCATCATTTCTGCCGCAGACCCGCTCAATCTTTCCGGCATTATTACGCCGGGCATACGTGTTCCGGTGGCTCCGAGAAATCGTCTTTTGTACCGCGACGGTATTCCGGTAGCGATCTATGTTGGCGGTGAATTCGAGTGGCTGGAGTCCCCTGACCCTGCCAGGGAATGGGCCGCACGTAATTTCCTGATCAGAAATGATCCCGGGCTTACTTATGTCTCTGGTTCATATCAACCGAGTTAGTTTCAGTGTCATGAAATAAGTCGTTCCAGGTACGTTGTTAAGGCAGAGTTGTGGTTGGCGGCAGATCTGCTCACCCCGATGCCAGTAGCTGCAGAAATGATATAATTTGCAATCTTGCTATAGACAGAGCCGCGATGGTGAAGTGAAATGGCTCGACTCGGTGGCAAGAATTAACAGTGTAGCCAGAACAGAAATGATTATTGTCATTTCGGTATGAGCATCGAGTACGCATAATCTTTAGCCAGTCTGAAAGCTAATATCGAGAGACCATAGATATGTCCGCCCATCCCGCACCTGATACCCTGATTGAGCAGCTGGTTTCTGCCATTGGGCAGGAGTATGTGCTGACTGATGATGCTGATCGCGAGTTCTACTCGATGGATGTCTATCAGTCTCTGGAGCAGCCGTTAGCAGTGGTACAACCTGGCAGCGTTGAGGACACCCGAAAAATCATTCAGGTGGCTGCTGCAAATGGTGTGGCGCTGGTTTTGCGTGGTGGCGGTGCTTCCTATACCAATGCCTATCTGCCTGCTACTCCCAAATCGCTGCTGGTCGATACTTCACGATTGAATCGTATTGTGGAGATCAACGAGCAAGATATGTATGTCACGGTTGAGCCTGGCGTCACCTGGGCAGAACTGACAAACAAGCTTGCGAAGATGAATTTGAGAACCCCTTTCTGGGGCCCATTCTCAGGCCTTAAGGCAACAGTTGGCGGTTCGACATCCCAGAATAGTGCAAGCCTCGGTTCCAGCCGGTTCGGGATTTCGGCGGACTCGGTGCTGTCTTTTGACATTATTCTTGCGAACGGCGAGTTGTTGAGCACCGGGTCTAACTCAATCGAAAATGGTTCGCCATTTTTCCGCTGGTACGGCCCTGATCTGACCGGCCTGTTTACCGGCGATGCGGGCGCACTGGGCATCAAGGTCGGTATTACGATGCGCCTGATTCGCCGGCCTGTATATACCGGGGCAGCATCTTTTGGCTTCAATGATTTTGGTGCCATGTCGGCTGGCATGGCGGCTGTTGCACGGGAAGGGGTGGTATCTGATAACTTCGGTGTTGATCCGAAGTTGCAGGCAGGGCAGTTGAGTACCACGAAAACATCGGATGCAGTCAATGCCGTATGGGCGGTGCTGAAGACTTCCAGTGGGATATTTGATGGCCTGATTCGGGTGATCAAAATGGCTATTGCCGGCAAGCGCTTTATGGCAAAGTTTGAATATGCTGCTCACTATGCCGTCGAAGGGGTGAGTCGTGCCGAGATTCGCGGCAAGCTGGCGATCCTGCGCAAGGCAATGTCATCGCACGGGAATGAGATTGCCAACACCATTCCTACCGTGTTGCGTGCCATGCCGTTTATTCCGCTGAATCCTATTCTGGGGCCGAAAGGCGAGCGATGGGTGCCCATGCATGGTGTGATTCCTTTTTCCCGGGTTAATGAGTTCCGCGAAAAGATCGAGAAAATATATGCAGAGTATGCGGAGCAGATGCAGGCA
Organism: Gammaproteobacteria bacterium; assembly: GCA_024277915.1. Taxonomy (GTDB): domain Bacteria; phylum Pseudomonadota; class Gammaproteobacteria; order Steroidobacterales; genus JAJRUG01. The sequence goes on along the minus strand of JAJRUG010000037.1, from coordinate 33,878 downwards.
CATGCAGTCGAGAAGGGCGCGATGTTCATGTCGATCAGCACCCATGCGTTCTTGTATGAGCCGGTTTTTTACTGGGAAGACAGCCGTACTGTCTTTCACAAGAGATATATGTCGAAAGAATATCTCGCAACGCTGCCTGAATACGATTCTAATCCCGAAGGGAGGGCGCTGGTCGCCGAGATGCGGCGCAGAATTCAGGAGGCTTTTTCGTCGGTCGGTGCTTCGCATATGCAGATCGGGAAGTGTTATCCCTATATGCACGGTCGTCAGGAGCAGGCTTCCAAAGCCCTGCGGGACATCAAGGCCAGTCTTGATCCTGATGGGCTGATGAACCCGGGGGCTCTTGGTTTATAGTGCAAGGGTTTATAGTACAAGGGTTTATAGTCAAGGCTCTATAGCTACGGGCTCTTGGCTGCAGCCCTGCAGCTTTGCTGGCTTACTCGACGGAGAAATCCACACCCTGGGCTAGTGGTAGTTCCTTGCCCCAGTTGACAGTATTCGTCTGGCGGCGCATGTACGCCTTCCACGAATCAGAACCCGCTTCCCGGCCGCCGCCGGTTTCTTTTTCACCGCCGAATGCTCCGCCTATTTCCGCACCCGAGGTACCGACGTTTACATTGGCGATGCCGCAATCGCTGCCGGCATGAGACAAAAATCGCTCTGCGTTGGCAATCTGATCGGTAAATATAGAAGATGACAGGCCCTGGGCCACGGCATTTTGTTTATTCAATGCATCATCAAGATCATCACAGGGGATGATGTAGAGAATCGGAGCGAAGGTTTCACGTTGTACCATTGGCCAGTCGTTTTCTGCGATGGCGATTGTCGGTTCGACGAAGTTGCCGGGACCATCGATGGGGTTGCCGCCACAGAGTATCTCTGCTTCTTTGTCTTTCAGTTCGCAAACTGCCTCTTCGTAACGAGCGACTGAGCTTTCATCGATTAGAGGTCCCATTAAAGTATCGGGATCCAATGGATCACCAATCCGTACCTGCCGGTATGCTGAAACCAGTCGTTTGCTGAGTTCGTCCAGACGGGAGCGATGAACCAGGACTCTGCGGGTTGTGGTGCAGCGTTGCCCTGCCGTGCCAACAGCGCCGAAGGCGACAGCTGGTATGACGAGATCCATATTGGCATGCTCATCGACAATCAGGGCATTGTTGCCACCCAGTTCCAGCAGGCTTTTGCCCATTCGGGCGGCGACCCGTTGTCCGACGACCTTGCCCACGGCTGTGGAGCCGGTAAATGAAATGAGCTGGATTCTCGGGTCATCGACGAAGCTTTCGATCAATTGTTGATCCGCCGAGTTAATCAGGCTGAATATTTGCGGGTAACCGGCATCAGCAAGCGTCTGGTTGCAGATTTTCTGGATTGCGACACTGCACAAAGGGGTTTTTGGAGAAGGTTTCCAGATTGTGATGTTGCCGCAGATCGCTGCAATGAATGCATTCCATGACCACACGGCCACCGGGAAATTGAATGCGCTGATGACACCGACGATGCCTAGCGGGTGCCACTGTTCGGACAAGCGGTGCAGGGGGCGTTCTGAATGCATGGTACGGCCGTACAGCATGCGCGATTGCCCGACAGAGAAATCGGCAATATCGATCATCTCCTGTACCTCGCCATCACCCTCGGATTTGATTTTACCCATCTCGAGCGTCACCAGGCTGCCCAGTGCATCCTTGTGACGTCGCAGGGCGTTTCCGATGATACGAACTGCATCGCCACGCTGGGGCGCTGGTATCATGCGCCATTCCGAAAAAGCCTCCTGAGCCTGTGCAATGACCTGTTCATAATCAGACTGTGTAGCACAGCGCACGGAGGCGATACCCTCTCCTGTTGAGGGATTTGTTGATGTAATAAGGGGCGCGTCACCTGAGTCGTGCCATTGCCCGCCGGAGCAGACCCCAGGGTTAATTGCTTCCAGTTCCAGTGCATCAAGTATTTTCTTCATAGTCTATTGCTCCTGGTCAGCACTTTGCGTTTTGATACGCTGCCGTCCAATGGTGCCGGAGGTGATTGCCTCAGCGGAAACTTCCTTGCGGCTGCCGGTGCGGTAATAACGACCAAACGAATTGTCGAGCAATTCCGTTAACCGGAATTGCTCTTGCCGGACAAACCCCTGATATTTTTCCGGTGCGTTGAGCACGATATCAAGGACAGCAGAAAGCCCTGCTGCTGTCGTTATTTGAATCGCCGACCACAATCGTCCTGCCACGACTTGTGGATAGATGTTGTTCACGTAGTTTTCTTCACGCAAGGCGCCATCCTGATATCCGGTTACCGCCACATAGACGATGACAACATCCTGCAGCGTAAGCGGTACGGCATTTTCAAGGATATTCTTGAGTGTTTCCCGATCGTTGTTCATCTTCAGTCCATTCATGAGCAGCCGCATCTGTTCGCAGTGACCTGGATAGCGAATGGTCTTGTAGTCCATATTGTAGACCTGTCCGGTATAGGTTTCAGCCAGTGAGCCAAGTCCCCCCGAGGTGTTGAAGGCTTCGTACAACCGGCCATCGATCGAGATCTCTTCCAGACCTTCCAGCGGCAGAACCTCACAGGGTTTTCCCTGAAAAATACTGTGGCACGGATTACCGTACTCGTTGATCAGCCCTTCAGTTGACCAGTTCAGTGCATATTTCAGTACATTGTTAGGGTGCTGAGGCAAGGCGCCGACACGCAGCTTGACTGACCGGAGTGAATCAAAATGCTGGATCAGTTCATTGGCAGCGATACTGATAAAGCCGGGCGCAAGTCCACACTGTGGCGCAAAGGTTTTTGTTGATCCCTGTGAGGCTTCGAGAACCTGTTCAGTAGCCTTGATATCTTCAGTCAGATCAAAATAGTGAATATCGTGCCGCCGCGCTATCCGGGCAATTTGTCCGTTACAGAAATGGGGCAGACCAGAGATGATTGCTTCGGCTCCGGATTCCCGGATTGCGCAATCCAGCTGATCATCATCCGTGGCATCGAATTCCATCGGGTGCAGATTGGGCAACCCATGCGCCTTGACGACTTCAGCAGCCTCAGATGGGCGTTGGTCTGCCAGGGTAACGTCATATTGCCCCGATTCGGCCAATAGCCCTGCAATCAGTGCGCCGATCTTGCCGGCGCCCAGTATCAGTACGTGGTGCATTGAAAAACCTCCGAAAACAGCCTCCCCGAGCCGAGGGTACCGGATGTACCCCGAGAGGGAGCGTTCCTTTTGAATGTCGGCATTTTGCCAGTAAGGTAGGGCTTGTGCGAGGGTTTCCCGATGGGTATTTCTCCGGATGGATGTTTCCGCAGGATTACTACTATAATTCGCGCTTTCCGAATACTTTCCTTGCCGGGAATTTGCTCAAGGATTTGTCGGGAGTGATACGATTTAATTGAGTACAGGATCCGGGCTAACCCGGGGTCAGCGCGTCAAAAACAAAGGAACTCATTCATGTGTTATCGATATTTTCGTATTCTGGGTATTATTCTGCTCTTGTTCGTTGCGGGTTGTAGTTCTGACGATCAGCAGCAGGAGGCATCGGTCGATAACGGCGAACCCTATGATATTACTACATTGCTGGCAACTGCTGACCCAAAAAAAGGAGCAGCAGTTTTCAAGCTGTGCCAGGTCTGCCATAGCCTTGAGCAAAAGGGTGGTTTTAAACCAGGCCCGGGTTTGTACGGTCTGTTCGGAAGAACAGCGGGTACGGTACCGGGTTTCGCATATTCAAAGGTCATGGTGGACTCACAGGTGGTCTGGACACCGGAGACTATGGATCACTGGATAGAAGCACCGGCCAAGTTCATTCCAGGCAATCGTATGGTTTTTGTCGGCGTGAAAAAACCTCAGGATCGTGCCAATTTGATCGCTTATTTACAGGCTGAGACAAAGGTTGCTTCCGGGTCTGTTGACGGGGAGTAGCGGTGATCGTCGGGGCTTGCCGCTATTTTCCGATTCCCCACCCTGAGACATAGCCTTTGGGTAGTCCGGCATCCGGTGTAAACCCGTACATTGCTTCGTCCGGCAATGCATCGGTCACTATTGCTCGAACCTCGAGCAGTTTTCCCAGATCAATACCGGTTCGAAGCCCCATTGAATCCAGCATGAACGCCAGGTCTTCGGTAACGATATTGCCGCTGGCACCGGGGGCATAGGGACAGCCACCCAGTCCGCCAAGTGAGCTGTCTACAGTTGTGATTCCTTCATCCAGCGCGGCGAGTATATTTGCCAATCCCAATCCGCGGGTGTTGTGCAAATGCACTCCGGTCAGTTTGTCATCGCCGACTTCTGATCTGACCAGCCTGATCAATCGACGTAGCTGCCTTGGGTTCGCCATGCCGGTCGTATCCGACAGGCCAACTTCATCGCAACCTGCCTCGATCAGTTTTCTGGCCAACTCGGTGACTTTTGTTTCCGGCACTGGCCCCTCCAGCGTGCAGCCGAATGCGGTGGACAGGCTGCCTTCGAAGCCAGGTCTTTGGTTGGCTGGCAATGAATTCAGCAGCTCGACGATTGCCCGAACCTCATCGAGAACCTGTTCATGTGATTTGCGCAGGTTGGCTTTGCTGTGAGTTTCACTGACTGATAGCGGCAGGCTGATCTTATGTGCTCCGGCCTTGATCGCATTTTCTGCACCTTTCAGGTTAGGCACCAGCGCAGCGACTGTCAGCCCGGGGAGGGTTCTTGCATAAGCAACGATTTCTGCGGTATCGGCCATTTGTGGCAGCAGTTTCGGCGGTACGAATGAACCAACCTCGATCTCCCGGATACCGGCGGCTGCTTCGGCTGCTACCCAGGCTTTTTTTGCCTCGGTGGGCATGATGGCTTCAATACTCTGTAATCCATCACGCGGACCAACTTCACTGATCAGTATGTCAATTTCGCTCATAGGGGGGTTTCAATATTCCATGTTGCGCAGCTGTAGAGGATAATTCCGGTACACAGGGGATTATAGCGACCCTGCATATCGAAAAGGCATCAGGATGACAGAAAACCAATCTCTTCCCCTCGCAGGCGTCAGGGTCATTGAATTGACGCATATGGTGATGGGGCCGATGTGTGGCCTCGCACTGGCTGATCTTGGTGCCGATGTGGTAAAAATCGAGCCGCTCAAAGGCGACAACACGCGGCGTTTGCTGGGTTCTGGTGCTGGTTACTTTCCGATGTATAACCGCAACAAACGCAGCCTGTGCATCGATCTCAAATCTGATCAGGGACATGAAGTGGCGATGAAACTGATTGGTGATGCTGATGTCCTGATCGAGAATTTCCGGCCCGGCGCAATGGATAAACTGGGTTTTGGTTACGAGGATTTATCGAAGCAGTTTCCCGGTTTGGTGTATTGCTCCGAGAAAGGCTTTCTTGCCGGGCCCTATGAACACCGGACAGCGCTGGATGAAGTTGCCCAGATGATGGGTGGGCTGACTTACATGACCGGGCCGCCGGGAAAACCGCTCAGGGCAGGGGCATCAGTGATTGATGTTCAGGGTGGCATGTTTGGTGCCATGGGTGTGCTGGCGGCTCTTTTTCAGCGCAAGACAACCGGAAAGGGCCAGCACGTTGTGGCTTCTTTGTTTGAGAATACCGTTTTCCTGGTTGGACAGCACATGGCTCAGTACGCAGTGACCGGACAGGCGGCCAGCCCGATGCCGGTACGGATATCAGCGTGGGCGGTGTACGAAGTATTCGATACGGGTGACGATGACCAGGTATTTGTCGGTGTGGTCAGTGATACACAATGGAAACTATTCTGTGAGGCATTCGAGTTGACGGAGTTTGCTGCCGATGAATCCCTGGCAGAGAATGCTGACCGGGTGAAACAGCGCGACCGGATTATTCCGATAATCAAAGAAACCTTTCGCCAGTACACCAAGCAGGAACTCATGGCCAAGCTGGAAAAAACGGGCCTGCCATTCGCACCAATTACACGACCCGAAGATCTCTTTGATGATCCTCATCTGAACGCCAGCGAGGGGCTATTACCCATCACCATCCCGGATGGAGAAAACGCCGGCGCCGAGGCTCGCCTGCCAGCACTGCCACTGGCCATCAACGGCGAACGTCTTACCGTACGCCACGATGTTCCCCGCATGGGCCAGCACTCGGAAGAAGTGCTGCAGGAAGCCGGCTATTCTACCGATCAGATAAAGCAACTAATCGACACTCACACCGTCGGGGTCGGACCTCGTTAAGCTATTGTTTAATATCTAAAAACCATGCTTTATAGGTTCGAATTAGCGCTTAGAGTGTCCATTTTGGTACCTAAAACCGAGGCCTAACACTCTAGCGGGTCTCTCCAATTTATAGAGTTCCTTAGAGTGGGCTTTTTGCCCTAAAAATGGGTACTCTAAGGCATTATTTGGGCGGGTTTATTAACTATTTTCTTTATAGAACAATAGGATAACGAGGTCCGACCCTACAAATACTACAAATACCCTCCTTACAAATATAACCACGGGCGTGAGTGGTGGTCCTGGGTCTGGAAGGCGAGGATATCGGCGTCGCGTTTTAGGGTGATGGCGATGGAGTCTAGTCCCTGGAGTAGCATTTCACGATCTGCGGGGCGGATTGAGAATGAGTGGGCGGTTCCATCAGGAGTGGTGACTGAACATTGGGAAAGATCTACGGTGATCAGGTTTTTTTCCGGGTTGGATGTGACCTGGCTGGCGAGTGATTCGACAATAGAGTGATCCAGAACAACCGGCAGGATTCCGTTGCGCACGCAGTTGCTGAAAAAGATCGCACCGAAGCTGGGGGCAATGATGCAACGGATGCCCCATTCCTCCAGTGCCCAGACTGCGTGTTCACGCGAAGAACCGCAGCCGAAATTGGCACCCGATAACAGGATTTTTGCATCCTGATAAGGATTTTGGTTGAGAATGAATTCCGGGTTCGGTTTGCGGCTGCCCGGTTCCAGGTAGCGCCATCCGGCGAATAGCCCCTCACTCAGGCCTGTTTTTGATACCCGCTTCATTTCACGGCTGGGGATAATTGCATCGGTATCGATATTAATGCGAAGCAGTGGAGCGGCTATGGCGGAAAGTTTTTGGAAGGTTTCCATTATTGGTTCCCCAGTTTCCGTACATCAGTCAGGCAGCCGTGTATCGCTGAAGCGGCGACTGTTGCAGGACTGGCCAGGTGAGACCGTGTACGAGGTCCCTGACGGTTCTCGAAATTGCGGTTGGTGCTGGTGACAACCCGCTCCTGGTTACCGAAACTTTCACCTCCCGCGAAAAAACACATCGAACAGCCGGATTCCCGCCACTCGAATCCGGCCGCAGTAAAAATCTTGTCCAGACCTTCGGCTTCAGCAGCCTTTTTCACCTGACTGGAGCCTGGTACGCAAATCGCCTTGACCCCGGGGGCTATCCGATGATCTTTCAGTATTTCAGCCGCTGTACGCAGGTCACTGAGGCGGCTGTTAGTACAAGACCCGATGAATGCTGCATCAATCGGGATGCCTTCAAGCGGTGTACCCGGCTCCAGCGCCATATAGTCCAGAGCGCGTTCGATTGATTGCCTGATATGGGCATCCGGTTCATTCTTCGGATCAGGCACGATGCCATCGATTCCGACTTCGTGCTGCGGACTGGTTCCCCAGGTAATCTGCGGCACAATATCACTGCAGTCGATCTGGATCTCTTTATCAAAGTGAGCATCAGGATCGCTGCACAGACTTTGCCAGTGCAGAATTGCTTGATCCCAGAGATCAGTTCGGGGCGCATAGGGCCGCCCGCGAACGTATTCAAATGTTTTTTCGTCTGGTGCGACAATGCCAGTCCAGGCACCAAATTCCACAGCCATGTTACAGAGCGTCATGCGAGCCTCAATGGATAATTCACGAATCGCTTCACCGCAAAATTCGACCGCGAAACCAACACCACCGGCAGCAGTGTATTGACCGATTAAATGAAGAATCATGTCCTTGGCGGTTACGCCAAAGGCCAGGCTGCCATCGAAGCTCACACGCATCAATGCCGGTTTTTTCACTACCAGTGTTTTGGTCGCCAGTGCGTGCTCTCCATCGGTTGATCCAATGCCCCATGCCAGCGCACCCAGTCCACCGAGAGTACAGGTGTGGCTATCGGGGCACACCAGTGTAATGCCAGGCAGGGCAATACCCTGTTCTGGCGATACGACATGGACGATGCCTTGCCGGTCGTCACCAAGATCAAACAAATTGATTCCAGCTGCCAATGAGGCTGCCCTGGTTGTAGTAATGAACTCACTGCCCCCGGGCATGGTCGTAGCATCAGTTCGTCCCGGAAATGTATCGACGATATGATCCATGGTGCAAAAGACATGCTCGGGGTTCCGGACACGGCGCTGTTCGTTTTCCAGCCCCTTGAGCGCAATACTACCGGTACGTTCATGGAGAAATATCCGGTCGATATATAGCAAATGGGTAGCATCACCCAGGTCGGCAACACAGTGCAGATCCCAGATTTTTTCGACGATTGTTCGCTTCATTGTTCCGTTAAAGGTTTACTAGCATGTAAACTTGTCCCGGTGAGATAATAGCAGTTAGATCAAGCTCTGTGCCGAAGCCAGTTGCCTTAAAGCCAGCAGCACTAGCTGCCGAGAACCCATATGGAAATGATACGAGCGTACCTCAAGAATTTTGCCCGGATTGCTGCCCCACTGTGGGGTATCGTCGGTGTTTCTCTGATTCTGCTCTACGCCATCAGCAGGCTATCGACCTACGCACTGGAGGCAATCACAGGTGGTCTGACTATCTGGCAGATGACCGTGCTGGTTCTCAATGTTATTTTCATGGCGTATTCAGAGGGCTATCGGGGCTTTCATCTCCGCTTTTCGCCCCGAGTGGTTGCCCGCGCGTTATATCTGCATCGATCTCCAACCCTTGGCTACAGTTTGCTGGCGCCACTGTTCTGCGCCGGCTATTTTGCAGCAACCCGGCGTACGCTGATGACCATCTGGATCGGAACTCTGGCTATCGTCGGGGCTGTGATGCTGGTTCATAATCTTGGCCAGCCATGGCGGGGCATTCTCGATGCTGGTGTGGTCGTAGGGCTGACCTGGGGACAGGTATCTTTGTGGATTATTGCTGTTCAGGTATTCCAGGAGGGGCGATATCGTTGTTCCCCGGAGATCCCGGGTCTGGCAGTGGATCCCAGCGAACTATGCTCTGCACCTGCGAAACATAGCTGATCACCCGCAACACCGGGGAATGCCGCCGGGTTATAATAGCTGGAGCTTAAGGTAGCCGGGCAGCAGCATGTTTTCACATATCGACGAAAAGAATCAACCGACCATGGTGGATGTGGGCGGCAAGGCTGTTACCTCTCGCAGCGCACATGCTCGTGCCATTGTTCGATTGCCGGCAGAAGTTGCAGCAGCGATTCAGGATGATGAGATACATACCGCCAAGGGCCCGGTTTTTCAGACTGCGATTATTGCCGGCACCATGGCGGCAAAGAAAACCCACGAACTGATTCCATTTTGTCATCCATTGGGGCTGGATAGTTGCCGGATTACCATCCAGATGGATGCAGACGAAAATGTCACGATTGATTGCATCACTAAAGTAGAACACAAAACGGGTATTGAAATGGAAGCACTCACGGGCGCCAGTGTTGCCGCGTTGACGGTCTACGACATGTGCAAGGCACTCTCCCACGACATGGTGATTGCAGAGGTGTACCTGGTCGCAAAAACCGGCGGAAAAAGCGACTATCGACATCCTGAGGCCAAATGAGCGATCCGGAGGTTTGCGGGCTTGTTCTGGCTGGAGGACATAGCCGCCGGTTTGGGCAGGACAAGGCGATTGTTCAGATAGATGGGCAAGCGTTACTGGATCGAACGGTTCAGATGCTGGAGCAATGCCTGTCCCGTGTTTATGTTTCGGTTCGCCCGGACCAGAAAGATGAGCCCCGTCGCCAATCTCATCCGCTGATCCTGGATCGCCTCACGGATTTTGGTCCCGCATCCGGCATACTTTCAGCACATGATGAGCAGCCAGAGGTTGCCTGGCTTGTCGTTGCTTGCGATTTTCCTCAACTCGATCAGCCAACCATTGAAACGCTGCTGAGAAATCGCGATCCTGATTGCCCGGCGATTGCTTATCGGAGTAGCGGGGATGGATTGCCGGAACCATTGTGCGCGTTGTATGAACCCGGTACTCTGGCGCGGTTCCGACGACAGATAGAGCCGGGAGCCAACAGCAGCGCCCGCAGGTTGCTGATGGGTATCAACACCAAGCTCATTGATCTGTGCAGCAAGGGCGCTTTGCGAAACATGAATACTCCGGAAGATTTCGCGCCGGAAGAATTACCATCGGATGAGTTGAAACAGAAAAACTGAGTGACAGGACGGAACATGACCGACAAAAAGCTTTCACCGCCGAGCCAACCCGAAGCAGAGGAGGCCGTTCGCGTCCTGTTGCGCTGGATCGGAGAAGATCCGGATCGTCCTGGGCTGCGTCGCACACCTGCCCGCGTTGTCAGTGCCTATAAAGACTGGTTCATCGGCTATGAAACTGATCCTGTTGCACTGTTGGGCAGTTCTTTCCAGAAAGTTGATCACTATGACGAAATCGTGACCCTCAGGGATATCGAGTTCGAGTCACATTGTGAGCACCATATGGCGCCGATGATCGGACACGTGCATCTTGCCTACCTGCCAGGAGAAAAACTGGCCGGGATCAGCAAGCTTGTGCGGGTAGTGGATGCCTACGCGAAGCGCTTGCAGGTGCAGGAAAAGTTCACCACAAGTATCGCTCAATGTATCAATGAGGCATTGGCCCCACGAGGTATTGCCGTGGTCGTTCAGGCACAGCATGAGTGTCTCACTACCAGGGGCGTACATAAGAAAAGCGTGCAAATGGTAACCAGCGAAATGTTGGGCGCATTTCGTGATGACGAAAGCATTCGCAGCCAGTTTCTGAATAGCCTGTAGAATTTCCGGGCAGCCAATTTTGACGGGTGGCCTTATCCGTTCCGTTGTTTTCTCCGTCGTCTGGATTGCAGGTAAGTGACCAACGGCAGGCTCGTGCCCCTGTGGAATGCCAGCACGGCATCCATCGCCCTCCGGTCATCCTGCGTGACCCGATACCGCTGCCGCAGATGCGCAAGCCAGGACTCGTCCAGATAGGTCTCGACGAAACTGGTGTCATCATCCCGATCCTGGTATATGCCCCATGTCATTGAGCCATTTCTCAATCGTACTTTGCGGAGTTCCCCCATCGCATCAAGAAAACTTTCGACCTCGGCGGGATCAATCTTGTATTCGATGTTGATCAGTACCGAACCCTGTTCATTATCACTGGGCATCGCCAGGCCCGGTTCGGCCATGGGGTCAGCAACGGGTTCGGATCCTGGTTCAGCGGGGGAGGGATCGGCATCGGCAAAGCGTTCGAGCCGCAACGGAAGTGTGAGTATGATACCGATTGCCCCGGTTGCCGCCGCAGCCGATAGAGCCATCTGGATCGAAGTCATCGCAGCAATATTGCCCCAGGTGATTGCACCCAGCGCCATGATACCCATGAACGTTGCCATGAATACCGCCAGACCCCTGGCGCGCACCCAGCGCGGCAGACTCAGTTGAGCGGAGACCTGTAAGGTCGACTGTGCCGCAATCCACGAAGCCCCCAGAAATGCCATGATCACCACAAGCTGGCGAATATCCCTGACGGATGCCAGCAGGGCAGTTGTAATCACTACCCCTGTGGTGCCGACTGCGATGATCGCGTCGGCTGAAAAGCGTTGCCGTATTTTTGCCAGGCTGAATCCCGTCACGACGGCGCCGATACCAATGCATCCAAGCAGCAGGCCATAGGTTTCGGGGCCGGATTGTAATTCTTCCCGAACGATCAGGGGCAGGAAAGCCAATGGCGCACTCATCGCGGCAAACAGCGCCATCCCGCGCAGGATAATGGCATGCAGTGAAGATGCCTGGCGAAAATATCGCAGGCCGCTGCGCATTGAAGCGATAAAACGCTCGTTAGGTAAATGACTCGCAGGTTGCCGGTTTTCCCAGCGATAGATCACCGTGATCACCGCCGTAAAACTGATGGCATTAAGAATGAAAACAATCCCGGGACCAGCCGCGGCAACGAGCAAGCCAGCGACAGCCGGGCCAACTGCCCGAGTGATATTGAAGGCAATAGAATTCAGCGTGATAGCTGCCGCCAATTCTCGTTTGGGCACCAGCTCAGGTGTCAGTGAGGCAAAGGCCGGCATCATCAGTGATGTACCAACCCCCATGGAAAAACTGAACATTAACAGCAACTTGGCCGTTGTGATGTCCATCAAGGTCAGTATGCCCAAAATGCCGGCAGTCGTGATCAGCCAGAATTGTGTGCCGATCAGGTAGATTCTCCGGTCGGTAATATCGGCCAATGCGCCAGCCGGCATGGTCAGCAAAAACAACGGCAATGTTGCGGCCGCCTGAACCATTGAGACCATGAACGGATCTGATGTCAATGTCGCCATCAGCCAGCCGGCTCCAACTTCATGCATCCATGAGCCCATACTGGATACGATCATTGCAATCCACAAGGCGCGATACACTGGCCGCTGCAGTGGAACCAGCGCCGAACTGTGCTCAAGTTTTGATGTATCGGATGAGGTCATGTGGCTATCATACGGATAGTTTGCCGGTTGGTGTTCACGGTTCTTGAGATTGCCGCTGTGCACAGCTCAAATGATGCCTATAATGGGACTGAACAGGGTTGGACTGGGCACGTTGCGATATCATGATAGTTGTTGGCAGCATCGAAGATGGCGAGGCGCTTACCGGAAAGGAGATAGGGGTTTCCGGATGGGTGTTGCTGGATCAGGAAAGACTCAATCTGTTTGCTGACGCAACTGATGATCATCAGTGGATTCACGTTGATCCGGAGCGGGCGAAAGCAGAACTGCCGATCGGATCAACAATCGTGCACGGGTATCTCCTGATTTCCCTCCTTCCGTCACTGATTGATCATCTTATTCGGTTTGAGAATCTCGAAAGGGTGATCAATTACGGCCTGAACAAGGTTCGATTCAAGAACATGGTGCCGGTCGGCAGCCGCGTTCGCCTGCGATGTGTGGTGAAATCCGCCCGAAGAAGAGCAGGCTCATTGCAGGCCATCATCGAGAACACCATAGAGATCGAAGGGCAGGCCAAACCCGCATGCGTTGCGGAGACGCTGGCCATGTACTTCTTTATTAAGAATGACTGATGCTGCTTAGTGATGGTAGCCGACTATCACAACTAATCAAGCTGCTGTACTGCCTGATCTCTGACCCAGCGATTCACTTGCTTTTCCAGAATATCCAGTGGCACCGCACCTCCCTCCAGCACAACATCGTGGAAATCACGCACATCGAAGTCATCTCCGAGTGCCTGCTCGGCATCGGCTCGCAGGCGTTTGATAGTTAATTCACCGATTTTGTAGGCCAGCGCCTGGCCGGGCCAGGAAATATACCGATCAATTTCATTAATGATGTCATGCTCTGTTTTGGCGGCATTCTCCTTGAAAAAACTGATCGCCTGATCACGGGTCCATTGCCTGGCGTGCATGCCCGTATCAACAACCAGCCGCACGGCACGCCACATTTCATAGGTCAGCTGGCCGAATTTTGAGTAGGGGTCTTTGTATAGTCCGAGTTCCCCGCCGAGGCTCTCGGAGTACAGCCCCCAGCCTTCGGTGAATGCGGTGAATCCTGAGTAGCGTCTGAAGTTTGGCAGGTCTTCCAGTTCGAGTGACAGAGCGATTTGCAGATGATGTCCGGGTACGGCCTCATGCACAGTGAGTACTTCTATCTCATATTTCGGACGGGATTCAGGCTGGTACAGGTTGACGTAGTAGAAACCTGCACGGCTGCCGTCTGCCGCCGGGCCGCTATAGTAGGCCGTTGTGGTATCGGGTGCGGTGGCGTCAGGAACCGGTTTGACCCCATAAGGCATGCGCGGGAGCTTTCCAAACAGTTTCACAATTTCCGGATCGATGCGCTTGCTGGTTGCCCGGTAGGCGGTGAGCAGATCATCCGGATTGTCATAGTAGAACTGCGGATCGGTTCTCAGGAATTCCAGAAAGTCCTGGAAGCTGCCATCAAAACCAAGCTCATCAATGATGCCCTGCATCTCGCCCCTGATTCGCTTGACCTCGCTGAGTCCCAGCGTATGAATTTCTTCTGCGCTCATATCAGTGGTTGTGAATTCCCTGATGCGCGTGGCGTAGTAGGCATCTCCATCAGGAAGATCCCACGCCCCAACGGTTTCCCGGGTTGCCGGCAGATAGACCTCGACAAAAAACTCATAGAAGCGATGGTATGCCGGGATAACGTGATTTGAGATATTGTTCCTCGCTGTGGTGACCAGCTCGTCCCAGGTTGATTGGTCAATGCGGTCAGGCCGCTGACGGAATGGTTTGAAGAACTGGCTGTCCACCGGGTTGTTGACAAGCTGAGCCTGGATCTGGCTCGGAATGCGCTCCATGATTACGCGAGGCGGCACGTGGCCGGTTTTGATACCCTGGCGCAGCAGTTCGATATGCTGATCGATGTAGGTTTCAAACCCTGCCAGCCTTTCATTCCAGTCCCGGTAGTCCTTTTCACCAGAGAACCATAGTCTTTCCAGTATGGAGTCAGCCGTCTGGATGCCGCCTCGTTGACTCATTGGCATCAGGTACGCCTGATACACGAAGGCTTCAACAGGTTGGGAATATCTTCTGCGGAATAATTCGTGGTTCAACTGGTCGGCTTCCGACAGGTTGGCCGGATCTATCTTCGTAAGACGTTGCAGATAGTCAATCCTTTGTTGATGTTTGATCTTAAAAGACTCGAGACTACGATCAGGCCACAGGTTATTGTATCGCTTGTCACCCATGGATGAAGAGCGCAGCGGGTTGTCGCGGCGGCCCTGTTCCGAGGCATCGTCGAATAACTGGTAGAGTCGTTCGGTGGCGGATGATTCGGTGCTGTCACCGGCATGCACATATGTTGTGAGGGCCAACAGGATGAGTGCGAGATATTTCATGCTTGATTCTGTTCCTATTCTGAAGCGAGGAGGTTCAGGATTTCCTGATGTACCTCTTGACTGGATGTAACCAGCATATCAGCAGTGCTCTGCGGATTGAACTGGTCGAAGACGGGCAGCAGCCCGCCATCAAGGGTTGTTGCATAGCCTCCTGCGGTACTAACAATATAGGCAGTTGCGCCCCAGTCGAGAAAATCACCCTGATGACAGGCAAACGCATCCAGTTTTCCTGTGAACAGATCATTGAGATTATCGAGGCATCTGGCCGGATCAAAATCTGTGACAATATCAAAACAATCAAAAGCACCGTGCAGTCGCTGGTTCACTTCCGGTATTCGATATGTCAGGCATACCCGGCTGCCCGGGATAGTCAGTAACGGGCGCATGTTGCTGAGTTTACGGCACTCGGAACTGCCCGTGAGTGCACCGAAACCTTCTGCTGCCAGGTAAAATTTTCTTTTTGCCGGCATATAACTGATCGCTGCGACGAGTTTGCGGTTATGGGCAATGCTCAGCACGATGTCCCATCCTTCCATCTGGTTTTTGTAGAGAAAAGTCCCATTGACCGGATCAAGACTGATGAGTGTGGGGGCCGCGCTATCAAAATATTTGTCATTCAGCGACTGGGCTTGTTCTTCTCCGAAAAACGCGGCTTCCGGATAGCGTGCCAGGGCAGCGACCTCGACCAGGTTCTGGATAGACAGATCAGCATCTGTGATTGCCTGGGTCCATGGGTTGCTCCCGGATTTTGGTTCCGGGCCTTTTATATGTGGCTGAATGGCGAGCGCGTAATCTCCTGCCGTCACCAATACCGGCAAAAAATATTCCACCATCTCCCTGACTGACGGGTTGTCACTCATGACTTCGTTCGGCGCAACATCAACGGGTCTATTCAATCAGACAGGGAACTGCTGAGCTGGTCACGAAACAGTCTTATTCTTTTTGCATTGGTGCCTATGTCGCTCATTCCGACCCGGGATTTTGACCGGATATCAAGCGCCGTAATTTCACTACGGCTCCGGATCCGAATCACGACATCGTCCTTGAATCCAAACCAGAATGTAGTATCGGTCGCTTCAATGCGCCCTGCGTCTGCATCGGCCACAATCAAATCCCAGCCCAGATCTTCTGCAATCCTGGTTGCAGCGCGAAACACGGTGTCCGCAGACTCCGCAAATTTCATTGTGGTGATATCAGGGTAGGCAGCGAGTTGCTTGTCTGCGACTTCAGCACCGGCGTATCCAGGTGGATTGGGCGCGTCAACCCTGAGTGGCAGCACTGATTCAAAAGCCGGAGGTTGTTGTGTATCGGTCGAGATATCGTGGATTGCCGGCAGGGTACTGGCCGAAATCATTATCAGCGCACTGTTGGTCAGTAATGTGACTCCGACCGCGATTGCTCCCCAACTCCATCGGAACCAGGCATTACCCGGCCGGCCTCTGTTCAATACCAGTCCCACGCCTGCACTGATTACAGAAATCAGTATTGCCACGTTGCCGACTGCGTAGACCAGTATCGCAGTTTGTGTGCCGAGTAACTCCAGGCGATGGCCTGGCCCGGCAACCAGGATTGCCATCAATCCTGCATCAGCGGCAAGGATGCCAGCGATACAGAAGCGCGTTCCCCAGGGGGACGACACAGAGTCGGGCTTGATGTTGGCGGACTGTTCCATCTAAGGCTTCTCCATGGCAGGTTCTGTTATTTGCCAGAGTATCGCATGGTCGTATTCTGAATGGCCAATGCATATATAATGCCGATATTCAGTACCTGCAACATGAATGGCTCAGGAATGGCCTTGATATGACAAATAGTTTGACTGATCTGATCGCCTTGCTGGATCTTGAAACGATTGAGCTCAATATTTTTCGCGGCCAAAGTCGTGATATCGGTAACCCGCAGGTTTTTGGTGGCCAGGTCTTGGGGCAGGCATTAACAGCTGCCAGCCGCACAATAGAAGCCCGGGTGGTTCACTCTCTCCATGCCTATTTTCTCCGGCGGGGTGAT
Organism: Gammaproteobacteria bacterium; assembly: GCA_024277915.1. Classification (GTDB taxonomy): domain Bacteria; phylum Pseudomonadota; class Gammaproteobacteria; order Steroidobacterales; genus JAJRUG01. Next base: position 16,906 of record JAJRUG010000037.1, on the reverse strand, counting down.
GTTGATGCACCTATCGTTTACGAGGTAGATCGTGCCAGGGATGGTGGAAGCTTCAGTGTTCGCCGGGTGGTAGCCATTCAGCACGGGCGGCCGATTTTCAATATGGCAGCATCATTTCAGGCCGTGGAAGAAGGATTGGAGCATCAGGCAACGATGCCTGATGTCCCTGGTCCCGAGGATCTGCTGGATATATCCCAGATTGTTGAAAAAATGCCTGACAGTATTCCGGTCAGAGTGCGCCGTTTTCTCTCGTACGAACGGCCGTTTCAGGTTCGCCCGGTGCGATGGGAACGTTTCATGGCCAGCAAGGATTCCGAGCCGGTACGGCATGTCTGGTTCAAGGCTGGTGAACCATTGCCGGACGATCCCCATCTCCACCAGCGCTTGCTGGCGTATATGTCTGACTATGAGTTGCTGGGTACTGCAACATTGCCACACGGTCTGGAGATTTTTGAACAAAAACTGCAAATGGCGAGTCTGGATCATGCCATGTGGTTTCATCGACCCTGTCGTGTCGATGAATGGTTGCTGTTTTCCTATGACAGCCCCAGTGCTTCGGGCGCCAGGGGATTGTCCAGAGGCCAACTGTTCAATGAAGCGGGTGTGCTGGTTGCATCAACTGCCCAGGAGGGGCTGATCCGGGTGAGGGGGAACTAGCAGGGTAACCGGCACCTATCCTCGGGATTGAACCACCTGCTGTTACGTTTCCGCCGGTCTTTCTTTGGTTGAATCGTCGTGCCAATCGTCCGGCATCACCTGCCCGATCCCTTTTTGACGGGATGGCTCCCTGCGGTCCGCTTTATTCCCTTCAAAAAGGGATCGGGCAGGTGATGCCTTGGTTTGCTGCGAGGTTCACAGGATCGGGGGATGGCGATGGGTTCGGGGACTGATGACGAGATTCAGTCTCGGCTATCACACTTCGCACACTGTCAGCTTATCGCGGTACAGCTTTGCGCGGGCAATATATACATCGGCAGATTTTTTCAGCCGGGCAATTTCATCTTCAGTCAGGCCGCGAACAACTTTTGCCGGCGAGCCGAGAATCATCACGCCGTCCGGGAATGATTTTCGCTCAGTGATCAGGGAATGGGCGCCGACGATGGAATGGGCGCCGATGACTGCGTGGTTCAGCACAGTAGAGCCGATACCTATCAGCGAATAGTCTCCGATCCGGCAACCGTGCAGCATGACCATGTGTCCGACGGTCACGTGCTCTCCGATGTTGAGCGGTGCCCCCGGATCGGTATGCAGTACACTGCCATCCTGAATGTTTGTACCGCAGCCAATATTGATTTGATCTACATCACCCCGGACAACAGCGCTGAACCAGATACTGCTATCCGTGCCCATGTGAACATTGCCGATCACGGCCGCATTGGGTGCGATAAAAAAGTCCCTGTCAGCTGTTTGCGGAGTTTGACCGTCAATAGAATACATCATTGGTTTACTTTCCCCGGGAAGCCTGATTCGCTACAGCTTCAGTTGCCTTTCTGATGGCCTCCGGGTCGCCGATGAACTCTCGACTCATCGGTTTTATTGACTCGTCGAGTTCATATAAGATAGGAACACCGGTAGGAATATCGAAACCGGTGATGTCTTCATCGGAGATGCCATCCAGCATTTTCACCAGTGCCCGGAGACTATTCCCGTGGGCGGCGATCAAAACATTCTTGCCCTGCTGAAGTTGGGGAATGATCAGCTCATTCCAGCAGGGCAAAACCCGTTCCAATGTGTCTTTCAAAGACTCGGATGCAGGCAGATGATCTATGTGCTGGTAACGCGGGTCGTGTCGCGGATGTTGCTGATCACTTTCGTCCAGGGCCGGCGGCGGAATATCATAACTGCGTCGCCAGATGCGAACCTGCTCATCACCGTGTTTTGCAGCAGTCTCTGCCTTGTTCAGTCCCTGTAACTGCCCGTAGTGTCGCTCATTGAGACGCCAGTCACGTACCACTGGTACCCACATCCGGTCTGTTTCTTCCATGATCAGCCACAGAGTGCTTATAGCCCGCTTCAATGTCGAGGTGAATGCGATATCAAAATCGAATCCCAGTTGCACCAGTAGTTGACCGGCATTACGAGCTTCAGCGATTCCCTGATCAGTAAGCCCCACATCGACCCAGCCGGTAAACAGGTTGTCGCGGTTCCAGTCGCTTTGCCCATGACGACAGAGTACGAGCTTGCCCGTCATTCTATTTCTCCAGATAACAGTTATTGCACCGGGTTTGCTGCGATACTGCAGTCGCCCGGTTTGTCGGCCGGCTTAAAGCCGGTTCGGGTGGCTAGTGTAACCTGAAATGCTACGGTCAGCAGTGTGCCGGAGAGCGATCAGGCATTTCGGGCGCTCGCTGCGGCGAGCCGGCGCAGTTCTTGAACAGCCACGGTGAGTGAGGCGAAATCGACAGCTTTCTGGGCGCGCATTTCGGAAATAGTGAGCTTCGCTCTTTGAACAATCGGTCCGTGCTGTTGCAGCCAGTTCATCACCAGGGTTGCCGGAGTATCCTTGCTCTGGTCGGCGTTGATTATTCTGTCGGCAGTCAGTTTTCGGTGCACGGCCAGAATATCATTGCGCATATTGCCCCGGGCAACCGCCTGCCAGCGGCCGGATACGATCAGATTTTCCGCCTGAGCCTGCAGCCAATCCATGCTTAACCCACGGCCGATTTCTGCATACACATTGGCGGTGAACTCAATCGGCTGGGAGAAACGTCGGGCTACCGCTGCAATGTCGAGGGCGGCGACTGCAGAGTTCAGAGCAGCCATTTTGCGCGCCTGGTTTTCCGGTACACCGACTTCCAGATACTGAGTGACAGTTTCTTGCAGGCGCCGCTGTGGTGATCCGCTCAGTAATGCCGGTAGCTTGCCCAGTAGTTGCTTGATGCCCGGCCGCAGTCCTTCGGTCTCGGCGGCTATATCGATATTTTCATTGTAATTCTGCAGGAACCAGTAGGCTGCATGGCGGAGTTTTCTTGCGCTGTTAAACAGCATGGCATACTGGGCGCTTGCAGGAAGTGTGTTATCCATTTTTTCGATTTGTGCCCACAGCCTGCGCAGGCCCAGGACATCGCGAGCGACAGTGTAGGCACGAGCGATCGCTGCTGTGCTCATTCCGGTTTCTTCCCTGGCTCTGGAAACGAAAGTCGGGCCGACTCGATTAATTATACTGTTCGCGATCAGTGTGGAAATAATTTCGCGCCTCAGCGGGTGGCCTAAAATGTCATCCGGGAATTTTTTCTGTAAACGGGATGGGAAATATCGCATTAACTCACCGGTGAGAGCGGGGTCTTCGGGAATATCTGTTTTCAGCAGTTCGTTGAATAGTTGAATTTTGGCATAACTGAAAATTATGGCTAACTCAGGGCGGGTCAATCCTGTTCTGGATGTTCTGCGATTCTCGATTTCTTCATCACCAGGGAGGCCTTCAAGCTCTCTGTCTAGGCCGCCGTCAATCTCCAGTTGTTTGATCAGCTCGGCATATTCCATCAATCTGTCCGCGGCATAACTGTGGGCACGGCTGATCGCTTGTGTCTGCAGATAGTTATCACGCAGCACCAACTGCCCGACTTCATCAGTCATGGACGCCAACAGGCGATTGCGCGCAGACAAGCTGATCCGCTTGTCTCGTATTGCGCCGTTCAGCAGGATCTTGATATTGACCTCGTGGTCCGAGCAGGAAACACCGGCGGAATTATCGATCGAATCAGTGTAAATTCGCCCCCCTGCCTGCGAAAATTCTATGCGTGCAGCCTGGGTGAGTCCAAGGTTGCCGCCTTCGCCGATAACTTTGCAGCGCAGGGTGTTGGCATCAACACGAACCACATCATTCGCGCGGTCGCCTGCAGCAAGATGACTCTGGGAAGATGCTTTGACGTATGTGCCGATACCACCGTTCCAGAGCAAATCAGTTTCCATACAGAGGATCAATCGAATCAACTCGGGCGGTGTGACCGAGGTTTTTTCGGCGCCTAGCATAGCCCGGGCTTCTGGTGACAGATCGATGCGTTTGGCTTGCCGGTCGTAGACTCCACCGCCCGGAGAGATGAGATCAGGCTGATAGTCGGTCCAGCTGGAACGCGCCATGTTGAACAGACGTTGCCGTTCCAAAAAACTGGTTGCAGGATCCGGATTCGGGTCAAGGAATATGTGGCGATGATTAAAGGCGGCTTTCAGGCAGATGTGCTGGGAGAGTAGCATTCCATTCCCGAACACATCACCGGCCATGTCGCCAATGCCGGCAACAGAGAACGGCTGGTTTTGAATATCGATGCCAAGTTCCCGGAAGTGGCGTTTGACCGCTTCCCATGCCCCCCTTGCAGTGATCCCCATTTTCTTGTGGTCATAGCCCACTGATCCGCCTGAGGCAAAGGCGTCACCCAGCCAGAAACCATAGGCATCGGCGATTTCATTGGCGATATCCGAAAAACTTGCGGTTCCCTTGTCAGCGGCCACCACCAGGTAAGGATCATCACCGTCGAGCCGTTCCACTTCCCGCGGTGGAATGATCTTCTGATTTTCGATTGTGTCGGTGAGATCCAGAAGGCCGCTGATAAATATCCGGTAGCAGCGCTCAACTTCCCGGCCCATGGCTTCCCGGTCAAGCGGCTCGGTATTTTTCACCACGAACCCGCCCTTTGAGCCGGTGGGTACGATGACGGCATTCTTGACTACCTGGGCTTTCATCAGCCCCAGAACCTCGGTTCGGAAATCCTCCGGCCTGTCCGACCAGCGAAGACCACCACGCGCCACCGGCCCGGAGCGTAAATGGATGCCTTCTATATCGGGCGAGTAGACGAATATTTCGAAATGAGGGCGTGGATCAGGAAGTTCTGCAATGCCACGCGGGTCCATTTTGATGGAAATACATTCCGGCGGTTTACCCAGGGCTGTTTCCCGCACAAAAAAATTGGTTCTGCTCGTGGCGAGTAGCGATGATTCGAAAGCGCGGAAAATCCTGTCCTCATCCAGGCTGGCGATCTTTTCCAGAGAGTTTTTCAGGCGAGTCTGCAACTGCCGGGTCGTTTTCGTTCGTTCTTCTTTCGTCAAAGATGGATCGAGCCGGGCCTTGAAAGTTTTTGCCAGAAGACGAGCGGACTCGCTGTTTGAACACAGCACGTTTTCTATATAGCTTTGCGAGAATGGAACGCCGGTTTGCAGGATGTATTTTGTATAGGTTCTGATAATGACAGTTTCATGCCAGTCAAGATTGGCGAGCCAGACCAGGCGATTCAGCCCGTCATTTTCAACAGTGCCATCGACGACCCGGCGAAAGGCCTCCTCAAACCGTCCGGCAAGTTCCAGGAAGTTTTTGACTGCGCCATCATGGCGATCCATTTCCACTTCCTGAATCGAGATAACGGATTCATCATCAAATTCAATACGATACGGGTACTCGCTGATTACACGCATGCCGAAATTTTCAAGGATTGGGACAACCCTTGAAAGAGATAATGGTTCGGCGGTGCGTATCAGTTTGAATCGCAGTGTTGGCTTGTCAGCGGTTCCTGATGCTCGCAAATGCAGCGCCAGCGAGTTGGCACCGTTCAAAACCCTGTTAATATGTTCAATATCGTCGCAGGCTGATTCGGGGTCAATGTCTTCCTGATAAGAGGAAGGAAAGGCATTCTGGAATTGCTTGAACAGCGTATCTGCTATTTCTGCGCCATGCTTGTCAAGCAGCGCCTTCAGCAAGCGATCCTGCCAGGTAACCACAGCCGCTGCAATTTCCTTTTCCGTCTCGGTGATATCGATTCGTGACCGGTAATCAGGCGGCAAGCGCACCAGAAGACTTAATCGCGCCAGTGCAGATTCTGAAATCTCAACTGCTGCATCAGATGCAGTACCACCGATATTGTTTTGCAAAATTTGCTCGATCTTTTTTCTGACCCTGGTGTTGTACTTGTCTCTGGGCACATATACCAGACAGGAAATAAAGCGCCGGAAAACATCTTTCCGCACGAATAGCCGGACGCGCCGTCGATCCTGCAGGCTAAGGATCCCATCTGTAGTCCGCACCAGATCCGATACAGTGCTTTGCAGCAATTCGTCGCGGGGGTAGTTCTCAAGAATATGCATGAGGGACTTGCCCCGATGGGAATGAGCCGGTAGCCCGGATTCTTCAAATACGCGCTTGATTTTTCTGCGCAGCATCGGGATTTGCCTGGGGCTTTGGCTATAGGCCGTTGATGTAAACAGGCCGATAAAACGGTGTTCACCTGTAACTTGCCCTGCCGAGTTGTAGGTTTTGATGCCAATATGGTCCAGGTAGCCGGTTCTGTGTACCGTTGCCCTGGAGTTGGCCTTGGTGATGATCAGCAGATTCTTTGTGCCGGCGACCTTGATCATTTGCCTGGTCAGCGGTCTGGTTTTGGGAGTTCGTTTCCGCTGCGCCAGAATACCCAGAGAGGTGCTCACGACCGGCCGGATTTCTTTCGGACTGGATAGCGGGCTTAATTCGTACCTGCGATAGCCCAGAAATGTAAAATTGTTCTCCACCAGCCATTCGAGCAGTGCAATACTTTCCTGGAGTACTTCTTTGCGTATTGGCGGCGGTGCTGATTTGTTGGCTTCAATGATTTCTTTCATTTTGCCGGTCATTTTCTGCCAGTCTTTGATCGCGGCACGCGTATCAGCCAGGTTGTCGCGAATAGACCGGGTCAATTTATCCCGAACAGACTGGTCATGGATGTGCTGTAGTTCAAAGCGAGCGATGGATTCGATTTGTCCGTCGGAGCAACCGGGATCACATACTTCGACTGACGTGAGCTTGCCCTCTTTATTCCTGCAAACCGAGAATATCGGATGCACTGTCAGATCGATGCCAAGGCCGGCTTCCGCCACAGCAATCGACACGGCGTCCACAACAAATGGCATATTGGCATTGACAATCTCGACGACTGTCCGGTGATCAACCGTATTGTAGACCCGGACCTTGGAACGCCCTGGCAGGCGTTTCAACGCGAACCGGAGGTGCTCAACAGCGGCCAGCGCAAGTCTTTTCGGGTCGGTGTGTTGAAGTTCCTCAATATCGAGATCCCGGTAGTAGCCTAGGACAAATGACTTTACCGGGATGCCTTGATACGATTTTTGATCTGCGGCAGCAGCGATCCGCGCAAGAAAGTCACTACGCAGGTCATTCGCTCTGCGTCGCGGATTAGTAGTCAGGTCGGCTCGGGCGGCCACAGACTTTTTTCCTTTTCGAAGGTGAAATAAGTAAGGATCAAGTCAACAGCTTATAGTGGATCAGAAAGTAGTGATTTGCGCAAGATCACAGTTGAGAAACTCTCCAGATCAAGGAAGGTGGCCGGCAGCCAGATAGCCAGTGGACTGCATTTCGAGCAGTCGGCTGCAGGTTCTCTGGAACTCCATTGTTAGCCTGGTGCCGGTATAGAGACCTGAAATCCCGGTTTCCGCCGAAATAATCAGATTGACCCGTCGATCGTAGAATTCATCGACGAGCGCAATGAACCGGCGAGCCTGAGCATCCCGATTTTCAGCCATGCTGGGTACTTCCGAGAGAATAACAGTCTGGAAACAGCGGGCAATCTCTATGTAGTCATCCTGGCTTCTGGGGCCATCACACAGTGCCTGAAAATCGAACCAGACGATGCCGTCTGCCCGTTGTCGCGTCATGATATCGCGGCCATGAATTTCCATGGGCTGATTGACAGTGCCGCGGTCAGGTGCAATGCGAGAGAAATACGATGCCAGCTTGTGGTCGGCAGAATCATCAAGAGGCGAGCAAAATATTTCTGCCTGTTCCAGAACGCGTAGTCGATAGTCTGTGTCGCCATTAAGTTCGACAATGTTGGTATGTTGTTTGATCAGATCAATTACCGGCAGAAATTGCTGCCGTTGCAGGCCGTCACGATACAAATTATCGGGGGTTATATTTGATGTTGCAACCAATGTGACCTGTCGTTCAAACAAGGCACTGAGCAACTTGCCAAGAATCATGGCATCAGCGATATCCGAGACGAAAAACTCGTCAAAACAAATCACACGAGCCTGTTCGGAAAACTCATCCGCGATAGTCTGGAGCGGATCCTCCAGGTGCTGAAGTTCCTTCAGTCTTCTGTGCACGCGATACATCAGTCTGTGAAAATGGTAACGAAGCTTCTCATCAAAAGGCAGCGCTTCGAAGAACATATCCATGACAAAGGTCTTGCCCCGGCCAACACCGCCCCAAAGATAAACGCCGCGGATCGGATCAGTGTTGGTGTGGTTACCGAAGTTTTTCCTGAACAGATTCAACCAGTTCGTCGGAGCCGGGCTACCATCGAGTTCGCTGCCTGTCTGTTGCAATGCGCGGATCGCGGTCTCTTGCGCGGGATCGGATTGCAATCCTTGACGGGTGAGGGCGTCACGATACCTTGAATGAAGATCCATCATTTGCGCTGGCGAAAAAAAATGACACTGTAGTCGCAAAGACCCGACCCCGCAAAGGCTATCGGGGCAGGGTCATCAGCCCGGGTGTTACAATCAGCCTTATTTGGCGGAGAAGCCTGGAGGCGGCATGCCTGAAGAAGAGTCAGTACGGGAATCAATGGAATTCGACGTGGTTATTGTCGGTGCGGGGCCTTGTGGCCTCGCTGCTGCCTGCCGCTTGCTGTTACTCGCCAGGGAAGCCGGAACCGAGTTGAATCTATGTGTGGTAGAGAAAGGGTCGGAAGTTGGTGCACATATTCTTTCCGGCGCCCTGTTTGAGCCCAAACCACTGGATGAGTTATTTCCTGACTGGAAAGAGATGGGCGCACCGGTCTCGACACGGGTTACGGGTGACCAGATCTATTTTCTGGCCGGTGATAAGAGATCACTGAAGGTGCCGGGCATGTTTGTACCATTTCCTGCCCGGAATGAAGGTAATTACATCATCAGTCTGGGTGAGCTATGCCGTTGGCTGGGCGAGCAGGCGGAAGCCCTGGGGGCAAATATTTTCCCCGGATTTGCTGCTGCTGAAGTGCTGTATGAGGATGGTCGCGTCGCAGGTGTTGCGACAGGAGACATGGGCCGGGCCGCAAGCGGTGCCCCCAAGCCGACGTTTGAGGCTGGCTACGAGATTCGGGCACCCTACACGATTTTTGCAGAGGGTTGTCATGGCAGCCTGGGCAAGGAGTTGATGGGTGTTTACTCGTTACGGGATGAATGTGATCCGCAGCACTATGGTTTGGGCATCAAGGAAATCTGGACGATTGATCCTGACATGCATCAGGAAGGCCTGGTGGTTCACTCATTCGGCTGGCCTCTCAATACCAGGGAAGGGGGTAATACGGAAGGTGGCGGTTTTCTCTACCATGCCGCCGGAAACCAGGTGTATGCCGGCTTTATCGTAGCGTTGAATTACAAAAACCCCTACATGAGCCCCTTCGATGAGTTTCAGCGCTGGAAGCAGCACCCCAGAATCCGGCAGTATCTCGATGGAGGTCAACGCATTTCCTATGGGGCGCGTGCGGTCAACAAAGGTGGTTTGCAGTCATTGCCAAAGCTGGTATTTCCCGGTGGGCTGATGGCCGGCTGTGAAGCGGGGTTCCTCAATGGCGCAAAAATTAAAGGGACTCATACGGCAATGAAAACCGGTATGCTGGCAGCAGACGCAGTGTTTGAAGCACTGCAGGCAGGCGATAGTGCGCCGGCCGTACTCGATGATTTCGAATCACTGGTGCGCCAGTCCTGGGTATATGAAGAACTCCATGCAGCGCGTAATTTTGGTCCCGCTCAAAAGAAATTTGGTACTTTGTTTGGAGCTGCATTTGTCTGGATCGATCAGAATATATTCCGGGGCCGCCTCCCGTTCACCCTTCATAGTCCCGTTCCTGATCATGCGAATTTGCTGTCGGCGGACAAGGCGCAGCCAATTAGCTATCCCAGGCCTGATGGCAAAATCAGTTTTGACAAGCTTTCGTCGGTTTTTCTGTCCAGTACCAACCATGAAGAAGACCAGCCCTGTCACCTGGTATTGAAAGATGCGGATATTCCTCTGACGACCAATCTGCCCCGATATGCCGAGCCTGCGCAGAGATTCTGCCCGGCCGGGGTTTATGAGATTATTGATGAACCGGGTGTCGGGCAGAGGTTTCAGATCAATGCCCAGAATTGTGTGCACTGCAAAACCTGCGATATCAAAGACCCTTCCCAGAATATCAATTGGGTAGTGCCTGAAGGCGGTGGCGGCCCGAACTACACAAACATGTAATACAGGTATTACAGGGCTGCAGCCAGGGTTAAAAACCAGGGCTATACGATTTCAATAGCAAGCGCTACTGCTTCTCCACCACCGATGCACAGTCCGGCGATACCGCGCTGGCCGCCGCGCAATCTCAGCGCATGAATCAATGTGACAATCAGGCGTGTGCCGCTGGCGCCAATCGGATGGCCCAGTGCGCAGGCGCCGCCATGCACATTCACCTTCTCGTGATCAATACCAAGTTCTTTCATAGCCGCCATGGCAACGCAGGCAAAGGCTTCATTGATTTCGTACAGATCCACATCATCATTAGTCCAGCCAATTGCTTTTTGCAGCTTGCTGATTGCAGCGGGTGGGGTTGTCGTGAACCACTCCGGCTCATGGGCATGATGGCCATGGCCGACAATCCGCGCCAGAGGCTGGATGTTGCGCTGCGTAGCTTCACTGTGTGGCATCATGATCAGCGTGGCGGCACCGTCAGATATCGACGAAGAACTGGCAGCTGTAATGGTGCCATCTTTGCCGAACGCCGGTCGCATCGTCGGAACCCGGTCAATGTTACAGCGCAATGGTTCCTCATCCTTGCTGACCACAACGTCACCATTACGGTTGCGGACTGTTACCGCTGCGATTTCAGCATCAAAACAGCCGTTCTCAATGGCTGCTATTGATCGTTTGATCGACTCGATAGTGAAAGAATCCTGATCCTCACGGGTATATCCGTATGCCTCGACAGTTCGCTCGCCGAAATAACCCATCATGTTTCCGTCGTATGCGTCCTGCAGCCCGTCGAAGAACATATGGTCGAGCACTTCCTGGTGCCCCATTCGGTATCCGGAACGTGCCTTGGGTAACAGGTAAGGTGCGTTGCTCATTGATTCCATTCCGCCGGCCAGAATAATGTCGGCAGTACCCGCTTTGATCAGATCATAGCCGAGTGTGACAGACTTCATTCCGGATCCACAGACTTTATTGATTGCGGTACATCCAACTGAAACCGGAATTCCTGCAGCCAGAGCCGCTTGTCGCGCCGGTGCCTGTCCCATGCCGGCAGAAAGCACACAACCCATCAAAACTTCGCTGATATCGGCAGGCTCGATTCCGCTGTTTTCAATACAAGCGCGTGAAGCGGCTGCGGAAAGCTCCGGTGCACTGGCCGAACTCAGGACGCCTTGAAAAGATCCGATCGGCGTACGCCGTGCAGCGACAATGACAACAGGGTTTTGACTCACGTTTTTTCCAATATGGCAGGTTTGATTCAGTGTTTCTTATTCTGTGCGCCGTATTATGCAGTGCAAAAGACTGATCTCCAAATTGCGCACCCGAATCACCTGCTGAATATGTGAAATTTGAGGCTTTTCACGGGCTGGTTCACTTCATCAGGTCAGGTTCTGTTAAATCTTCCAGAATACTTGCGCGGCATTGTTGTGCCAATTCGGGTATCCGATGCGCATATTCGGCAGGGTCAATCGGTTTTTTGATGATGACCTCCGGTGTGCCGGGTAGCGGGAGTTTTTGTCCTGCAGGCAACATCGCCCGGGTACCCAGTATGGCGACCGGAACCACCGGCAGGTTGGCGCGGACAGCTGCCACAAATGCCCCCTTCCTGAATCGCTGCAGCCCTGGCTCCCGCTGAAAGGTCCCCTCGGGGAAAAACGCCAGTGATTGCTGGTTACCCGCCAGCTGTAGTATGCGTCTGGCATCCCGGGCGCCTTCCTTGGCGTCGTGCCGTTCGACGAATTGTGAGCCAATGCGGCGCAGCAACAGGTGGGCGAGGGGGATGCTGGTCATCTCACGTTTGATGACAAAGCCGAATCGTGGCGGAAGTGCCGCGCCGAGCAGCATCCCGTCCAGGTAGCTGGCGTGATTGGCAACTACAATACAGGCACCATCAGGCAGGTTGTGCAGGCCGCTGACACGGGCTCTGGATCCTGTTACCGCCAGGATCGATCTGGCAGCAAAGCGGATCAGTTTTCGCCGTCTCCGCTCGCCAGGCAGAACCGCTACCAGAAGCAATGCCGGAAGCGTGATCACGACCAGCGTCAGCAGGGCGAAGATGCCATAGGCTATGTTCATGGATTGCCTGAGAATTCCTGAAAACGGCTGCATTTTGTTAAATCGGAAGTTTATGTAATCCCTTGATACATTTGTGAAATCCATCACGCATAGTGCCCGGTCGCATGCGCATACTTAACCCTCAGCGAATACCGCATATACCCACCAAACCCGATGTCCGGAAGCTTGGCTGACGGGAGAGGAAGAGTATGCGGGATCGGCCGGAGGAATTATCGTCGGAAATACGGTACCGGTTCAATCGTGATAACGGAGTTTCGGAACATGGATCCGAAATACGAATTTGAAATTGCCCGGAGCGTAGTACTGGAGTAATGTCACAGACATCAAACAACAACGTATCGGGCTCCGGATCGGCGCCCAACTCAGCCGAGGCAATCATCGACAAGTTTCTTGATGCCATCTGGATGGAAAGAGGGCTCTCACCCAATACGCTGGGTGCGTATCGTGCTGATCTGGTAGCACTGAAGAGATGGCTCGCCAAGCGAGATACCAGTCTTATCTATGCTGCCAGAAGTGATTTGCTGGCATTTATCGCATGGCGAGGCGAGCAGGGGGCGAAACCAAGATCCACTGCCCGGCAGCTATCCAGCTTTCGGCGCTTTTATCGCTATTTGCTCAGTGAGCGCATGATTACCGAAGATCCCACGCTGCGAATCGATATGCCCAAAATTGGCCGCTCGTTACCGCAATCCCTGTCAGAAGGTGATGTGGAATCTTTATTGACCGCACCAGATGTCAGTGATCCGCTGGGTCATCGTGATCGCACGATGCTCGAGGTTCTGTATGCCACCGGATTGCGAGTGACAGAATTGATCGGACTGCACAAGACTCACCTGAATCTCAATCAGGGCGTGTTGCGGATCGTTGGTAAAGGTGACCGGGAACGTTTGATCCCGCTTGGGGAAGAAGCCATCAAATGGCTCGTCGAATTTATGGCCGGACCCCGGGTTGAGATTCTGCTTGAGCGGCAAACTGATTATCTGTTTCCTACCCGGCGTGGAGACCGAATGACACGCCAGGCTTTCTGGCACATTATCACGCGATACGGCAAGAAAGCAGAGATAAACACCAAGTTGTCGCCTCATACATTGCGGCACGCATTTGCGACTCATCTGCTGAACAATGGTGCGGATCTCCGCGTAGTGCAGATGCTTCTTGGTCACAGCGATCTGTCTACCACCCAGATATATACACATGTCGCCAGACAGCGAATGAAAGAATTGCACACAGAGCACCACCCGCGCGGGTGAGATCCTGAATCAGACCACTGTTCCGATATGCCATTCGTTGACAGTATCCGGCCGGGATTGTCCCTGGTCTTCTGATAAAAGCAACTGTGCTACTATCGCGCCCGATTCCCCGCGCTGGATTCATGCATTTGTTGAACCAGAGAGGAATCCCGGTGTCGAAACCGGCAGATGATTCAAAATGCCCTTGATGGCTTGTGGGAGTGTGAAGTGTCGCTGACAAACGGATTACGGTGGATGATGGTAACGGCAACCATCATTGTGCTATCAAACGGCGCAATTGCGGCAGATGTGATGAAGTCGCGAGCAGATATTGCGGCGATGTTCCCCGGAGTTTCTGCGGACAATATACTGCCCTCTCCAATCGCCGGCATATTCGAAATGCGAATGGGATCCAAGATTGCCTACGTATCTGCTGACGGACGCTACCTGTTTCAGGGCAGTATTTTCGATCTGGATACCGATGAGAACCTGACCGAGGTCAGGCGCGGCACAGCCAGAGCCGATGCCATCAATGATCTGGGTGAGGATAAAATGATTATTTTCTCCCCCGCCCAGTATCTGCACACTGTCACAGTGTTTACCGATGTTGAGTGTGGATACTGTCGCAAGTTGCATCGTCAGGTTGATGAGTACAACAATCTGGGCATTCGCATCCGGTATATATTTTTTCCGCGCGGAGGCCCGGGTACCAAAGGCTGGAAAACCGCTGAGCAGGTCTGGTGCTCCCCGGATCAAAAAGCAGCCATGACCCTTGCAAAAAAAGGGCTACCCCTGACTGTTGCTGATTGTGGAGAGACTCCGGTCGCTGAGGAGTACGCGCTTGGTCGTGAATTTGCTATCCGGGGGACACCGGCAATTGTTACCGAACAGGGAGACTTGATTGGCGGTTACTTGCCACCTGACGAGTTGCTGGAATACATCATGAATGCAGCCAATCCGTCTGATATCAACTCACCAGGTATGAACTAACCTGGCTGCTAGCGCTCCAGGTACTTCAGCTTATCTTCTACACCGTCCCATTCGTCCGAGTCGGCCGGTGGTGTACCTATTTCGGTAATCACAGGCCAGATCTGGGATAGTTCAGCGTTGAGTTCCAGAAATTTTTCCTGGCCTTTTGGCAGTTCATCCTCGGAAAAAATTGCTTCTATCGGGCATTCGGGTTCACAGAGGGTACAATCGATACATTCCTCGGGGTCGATTACCAGCATGTTTGGACCCTCGTGGAAACAATCCACCGGGCATACCTCTACACAATCCATCAACTTGCATTTGATGCAGTTCTCAACGACAACGAAAGTCATCCTAATCTCCTGATATATAGCCTGTGCCGCGGTGCAGTCATTCTGATCATCGTGGCAGCCGTACTGTATTGAATTTGAGCGTGAAATCAAATCGGGACACTTCCCTATACTGTCCTCATGAGCTCCTGTGCTTGAAATCCATATGGGGTGCAGCGGTTAGATGAAGGCGCCACTGGCCGGATTTCCGGCAGCTGAGGAAATGTTCCAGTGCGATGCGGACACTTGGAAAGGCGATATCGTTCCAGGGCAGTTCCTCGGGAAGAAACAGCTTTGTTTCAAGGGATTCAGCGCCAGCACCGAATTTAGCGACCGGCAATTTGCTTTCGAAGAATATGTGAACCTGTCCCGCCTGCTGGACGTCCACTACGGTAATCAGCTCACCCAGCTCAACGGTTGCCTCGGCTTCTTCGAAGGTTTCCCGCACAGCGGCTTCGCCGAGCGTCTCATCCAGTTCCATAAATCCTGCGGGCACAGTCCAATAGCCAATCCTCGGCGCAATCGCGCGTTTGCATAACAGGATGGCTCCCTGGTGCTCCGGAATACAACCGACCACCATGCGCGGATTCCGGTAGTGCACGGTATTGCAGTGCTTGCAGACATACCGCAGACGGTTGTCACCCTCAGGAATAGTCTGAATGACAGATTCTCCGCACTGGCTACAAAATTTCACCTGTTGTCTCCGCAGCTTTACGCTGAGTATTGCCACCCGGGTTTAAGCAGAGGCTCGCTGGTATTTGCTAGAGTAGCTGCTAATAGTAAACGTAAGTATTGGTGCTGGCAGTGAAAATATGAATACCAATCCACAATGTGCACTCATTATAGGCGCTGGTGAAGGGACAGGTGAGGCACTTGCCAGGCGGTGTGCGGCGGGGGGGCTGATTGTATGCTTGATTCGGCGCAACCAGGGACGGATGGATGAGATGCTGCGCTCTCTTTCGGATTCCGGTATTACGGCCCATGGATACTGTCTGGATGCCACCGATGAAGCGGCTTTGGTTGAAGCGATTGGGCAGATCGAAGCAGCTGTCGGTCCGCTGATGCTGGCTGTCTATAACGTCTCGGGGTTTATTAAAGGTCCGGTAGTGGACCTCACAACCAGGCGCTATAGTGAGGGCCTCTCGGTAGCACTTGGCGGTTTCGTGGCCGGCCGGGAGCTGGCACGAATGATGCTGCCCCGCGGGCAGGGAACGATCATTTTCACCGGTTCAACCGCCAGTCTGCGGGGCAGTGCGGGGTTTGCGGCACTGGCGGGAGGCCGTCACGCATTGCGTGCCTTGTCACAGAGCATGGCGCGGGAATTGGGGCCTCAGGGTATTCATGTGGCTCATCTGGTTCTGGATGGGGGAATCGATACACCTGCACTCAGGCAATCCTGTCCTGATCTCGATATCGCGCCCGATAGCCTGATGAGTACTGCAGCAGTGGCGGATGCTTGCTGGGCACTGCATGCCCAGCCCCGATGCAGCTGGACACAGGAGCAGGTATTACGGCCGTGGACAGAAAAATGGTGAACATAATCCTGACGCTCAGATAATGCTCGGAACGGCGCCCATTCACCCCTATAATGCGCCGCATTCAAATCGGGCCGCAAAATGATTCAAACAGATAAACTTCGCAATATTGCCATTATTGCTCATGTAGACCATGGTAAAACCACGCTCGTTGATCAGCTGCTACGGCAGTCCGGCACACTGGATGCGCGCAAGCAGCTGCCAGATCGTGCCATGGACTCCAATGAACTGGAAAAAGAGCGTGGTATCACCATTTTGTCGAAAAATACCGCCATTGAATGGCGCGACTGGCGTATCAATATTGTAGATACACCGGGTCATGCAGATTTTGGCGGAGAGGTTGAGCGGGTCCTGTCGATGGTCGACAGTGTGCTGCTGCTGGTTGACGCAGTCGAAGGACCGATGCCACAGACGCGATTCGTGACTCAAAAGGCATTTTCTCACGGATTGACGCCGGTTGTTGTGATCAACAAGATTGATCGCGATGGAGCAAGGCCAGACTGGGTGCTCGACCGGACTTTTGATCTGTTCGATAACCTCGGTGCGACTGAAGAGCAGCTCGATTTCCCGGTGATTTACGCTTCGGCA
>JAJRUG010000036.1 GCA_024277915.1 Gammaproteobacteria bacterium | reverse complement strand
TCCACCCGAACAGCCACCCTGGTATTCAGGTTGCTCTCCACATCCAGCGTAAATGCCAATGGCACATTTGCACCCGGGGTAATAGCTGGTGCAGAAACAATTTCAAGCACCGGCAGCTCACGATCACCTTCGCCACAGCCGGTCAAGATCAGTACAGCAAATACGAGAGCGGAGTAGCGCCCGGTTCGTCTGTTCACCTGTGTAATTCCTTCATTTCGATTGAGCAGCGATTGCCCTGGTCCATTGGATGGAACGCAGTTGGCTGCGGTATTCTTGTTTTCCCTGGCAAGGTACCCTAACCGGACGGATTCAGGATTACCAATCAATTGACCAGCGAGGCAAACAAGTGGAGAGCAGACAAAGACGCGTACGCAGTTTTGTCAGGCGTGCCGGACGACTCACAGTTGCCCAGCAGCGGGCGCTGCACGAGTGCTGGCCGCGATTCGGAATCGACCACAACCCGAATATGCTGGATCTGGACGGTATTTTCGGGCGCACAGCTGACCGGGTCATGGAAATCGGATTCGGCAATGGCAGCCTTCTGGCGCAGCGTGCGGAAGCGCACCCGGAAACGGACTTTCTGGGGGTCGAAGTTCACGAGCCCGGCGTCGGCCATTGCCTGCTTGCGCTGCAGCAATCAAGCCTGACCAATGTCCGGATAATGCGCCATGATGCAATCGAGGTGCTGGAACAGCAGATTCCTGACCATAGCCTGGCGGAAGTCGATCTGTACTTTCCTGACCCCTGGCCAAAAAAGCGCCACCACAAGCGGCGTATTGTCCAGCCCGCTTTCATTGAGCTGATTGCAAGAAAACTGGTGGCTGGTGGACTGTTTCATACCGCAACAGATTGGGCCAATTACGCCAATCATATTGACGAAGTATTGCAAAAAAATTCAGCATTCAAGCTGCTGGAAGGCGTCGACATCAGCCGGCCAAAAACCAGATTTGAGCAACGCGGCGAAGGCCTGGGACATGAGATCCGGGAGCGCATTTACCGGTGCTGAACACCTATATCCAAACCGGCTCGAATGGGTTATATATAAGCTGTCGTTACCGCTTTTGGTAACGCACGAAATGCTCCTGTTGGCAGCCCCTGACAAGGCGCTGCCATAGACAAGAGCGAGTAGCAGGGATCATGGGATAAGCTATCCGGAAATTGGTGTCTGGTATCGTCGCGAGAACGGCAGCCTGTTTGAGGTTGTCGCTCTGGATGAAGAAGATGGAACCATCGAAATCCAGCATTTCGATGCGACCATCGAAGAAATTGAGTTGGATCGATGGCCAAAACTAGGACTTGAAGCTGCCTTTGCTCCAGAGGATTGGTCCGGGTCAGTGGATGTCGATATCGAAGATCTGCCCGAGTTTGAAACTCCTCGCAGAGAAACCTTGCAGACTCAACTCATCATCCTCGATCGATACGAGTAGCGGTGCCGGCATTTCTCTGAATCGGCGTGGTCACGTCGATGGGTTCATTTATCCTCTACTTTTCCGCGTTTAGCAGCGATAATCCCTGCCTATATGCAGGCATCAACCCAAGAAGCTGAGCCCACCAACGCGCCGGCCGCCAGATCCTGGCAAGATCTCCTGTTCAATCGCCGTAATCTGATCTGCCTTTTTCAGGGCTTTTCATCAGGACTTCCACTGTATGTGCTGATCACACTGGTACCTGCATGGCTGCGTTCCGAGGGGCTTGATCTGGCTTCGATTGGCCTGCTCAGCCTCGTCGCACTGCCCTATACCTTCAAATTTGTCTGGGCGCCGCTTCTTGATCGCTATCGGCCGCCCTTTCTGGGCCGACGCAGAGGCTGGACGCTGATCGCACAAATCCTGTTGCTGGTGACCATTGGTCTGGTCGGCGCCTACCAGCCAGCCATTTCCATTCAGCAGATAGCGATACTGATGTTTGTGATATCGCTATTCAGCGCCACACAGGATGTCGCGCTGGATGCCTACCGTCGCGAAATGCTTGCGGATGAAGAACTGGGCATTGGCAACTCATTTTTTATCAATGCCTACCGGTTATCCGGGTTCATTTCAGGGTCACTGGCACTGATCCTGTCGGACAGGATTCCCTGGTCGGCCGTCTACTGGTTCGTAGCAGTGTTCATGCTGGTAGGAATCATTACAACCTTCGTGGTTGCCGAAACCTCGGATGATGCTACTGCTCCCCGGTCACTGCGCAAAGCAGTAGTCGACCCGTTTATCGAGTTTTTTTCCCGGGACGGCTGGCGCTCGGCACTACTGATACTCGCATTCATCATTTTCTACAAACTCGGCGACAGCATGGCCACTGCCCTGCAAACCCCGTTCTTTATCGATCTTGATTTTACCCGAACCCAGATCGGCATCATTGTGAAAATCGCTACCGCCTGGTCTGTCATTGCGGGTGCGGCGCTTGGCGGGTTCGTGATGCTCAAGGTGTCCATCAACCGGGCATTGTGGTTGTTCGGTTTTGTCCAGATCATCACCATTCTCGGTTTTGCGATACTCGCAAAGGTCGGCAATAACCCGGTCGTGCTATTTATGGCGGTCAGCGCCGAATACCTGGGCGTGGGTCTGGGCGGGGTTGCATTGGCTGCCTTTATGGCGAAACAAACCAGTATGCGCTTTACGGCGACCCAGCTGGCGCTGCTGACCAGCGTTTCTGCTATTTCACGAACTTTCGCCAATGCAACTACCGGCTTTTTTATCGAGGCGGTGGGCTACTTCAACTTTTTCCTGTTCTGCATGTTGCTGGCAGTGCCTGGCATGCTATTGCTGTTGTGGATAGCACCCTGGTCGGAACAACAAACCTTGCTGCATCGCAATTCAGGTTAGTTCGTAGTCGATTATCAAAGGTGCATGGTCGGAAAACCATTTGTTCTTGTAGACCCTGGCTTTCCGCACCGATCCCTTGAGGTTCGGGCTCAATACCTGGTAATCGATACGCCACCCCACGTTGTTGGCTCGCGCCTGCCCGCGATTGGACCACCAGGTATATTCGTCAGGTTTCTGATTAACTTCGCGAAAGGCATCAACAAACTGCTGAGGCCCGAATAGTTCATCCAGCCAGGCGCGCTCTTCCGGCAAAAACCCGGAATTTTTCTGGTTGGAGCGCCAGTTCCTGATATCAATCTGTTGGTGGGCGATATTCCAGTCACCACCGATGATATAGCGCCGGCCGTCGGCAGCCAGCTTTTGCAGATGCTTCATGAACTCATCCATGAATCGGTACTTTGCCTCCTGGCGAATCTCGCTGGATGATCCCGATGGTGCATATAAGGAAATAACACTCAGATCACCAAACCGGGCTTCGATATAGCGGCCTTCGTTGTCGAATTCCGGCGACCCGTAAGCATCAATGACCCCGTCAGGCTCCTCACGGGTGTATATGGCAACCCCGCTATAGCCTTTTTTCTCGGCATCCTTGAAAAAACGGTGGTACTGACGCGGATTAAACACCGGATCGTCCAGTTGATGAATCTGCGCTTTGGTTTCCTGTATACAAATCACGTCAGCCGCCTGTCGCCGCACCCAGTCGAAAAATCCTTTTCGCGCAGCAGCACGAATGCCATTCAGATTGACTGTAATAATTCTCATCGCGTTGATCTGATCTTTCCTCTGTGCCGGGTCTGCGCTACTCTAGTGAGTATCCGTCAACCCATAAACGAATAATTTCCCAGTATCTCTTATGCTTCCTTATAAATCAGAATTTATCGAACTTTCCCTTGAAATAGGTGCACTGAAGTTTGGACAGTTTACGTTGAAATCCGGGCGAGTCAGTCCGTATTTTTTTAATTCCGGATTATTTAATACCGGTTATGCCGTTGCAAAGCTTTGCCGCTACTATGCTTCGGCAGTGGAGGATTCAGACATTGAGTTCGACATGCTGTTCGGGCCTGCATACAAGGGTATTCCGCTGGTCGCGCTGACTGCGGCGGCACTGGCCGAACATCATGATTATGACGTGCCCTTCAGTTTCAATCGCAAGGAAATCAAAACCCACGGGGAAGGTGGCAGCACCATCGGCTCGCCCATTGAAGGTCGTATTCTGGTCATTGATGATGTGATAACGGCAGGTACCGCAATAAAGGAAACTGCCGAGTTGATTCATCAGGCGGGCGCTGAAGTTGCCGGTGTGGTAATTGCCGTTGACCGGCAGGAGCGGGGGAGTGGAGAGCTCTCAGCGGTGCAGGAAGTTCAGGACTCCTTAAAAGCACCTGTAGCCAGCATTATCCAGCTCGAAGACCTGATCGAACACCTGGAAACCAGCAAGGAAGATCAGCAGTTTCTGCCCGTGGTGTCGGACTACAGGCAGAGATACGGCGTTTGAATACCCGAACCTGCCTCGCTCCGGGGCTGGCGGAGGGTTCCTCAGTGGTGGTTGGGCAGATGGAGACATGGTTCACTGTTTTATTGGCGCCCGAGGGGGGATAATGTCATTCATTGGCTCACTTTAGTCTTTTGGTGGGCCGGTCAGGGCAAACATAGGGTAGTTGATGAGTCTCATATCCAGAATTCTGGCCAGTGCAGGTATTCTGTTACTTTCCGGCGATGCGATCCTTGCTGCGGAAGGCGAGATGTACCGCTGGGTGGACGACAAGGGCGTCGTTCATTTCGCCGATAGTATTCCCCCGGAATACGCGAAAATTGATCGCGATGTGCTTAATCAGCGCGGCATTAAAGTCGGCAAGCTGGATGGCGAAAAAACTGACCAGGAGCTTGCAGAGGAACAGCGACTGGCTGAGCAGCGATCGGCCGAACAAAGAAACCTTGAAATAGCAGCAACCCGCGACCGGGTACTTCTGACAACATACCTGAGTGTTGATGAGATCGAGCGGCTTCGTGACCGGCGGGTTGAGCTGATGGATGGTCAGATAAGGGTCACGGAAATCTATTTGAAAAATCTGCGTGCCATGCTGGTCAAGCTGCAGCGTGAAGCGGAGCCCTACAGGCCCTATAACGTCGATCCTGATGCACCCCCGATCAATGACAGGCTGGCACGCGAACTCTCCGACACACTCAACTCTATCATTCTCTATGAAAAGAACCTTGCCGGAGCGCGGTCGCAACAGCTCGACAACGTTGCAAAATTTGCCGCTGATATCGAAAGATTCCGGACGCTGAAAAGCAACAGCTGGTCAAACAACTAGTCAAACAACTAGTCAAACAACTAGCCAGCAGTTAATGCTGCCCTGTGTGGCCGAAGCCGCCCGCGCCACGATCACTGGCAAAGAACTCCTCCACAAGCTCAAAATCAACCTGGATTACCGGTACAAACACCATTTGAGCCAACCGGGCTCCAGGCTCGATCATGAATGCGATATCACCGCGGTTCCAGCACGAAATGAATACTTGTCCCTGATAGTCGGAATCTATCAGGCCAACGAGGTTACCCAGAACAATGCCATGTTTGTGGCCAAGTCCTGAACGTGGCAGCAGGGTAGCAGCCATTCCAGGATCTGCCATGTGAACTGCAATTCCTGTTGGCACCAGGGTAGTTTGTCCCGGCTCCAGATTTATTGCGTCGTCTATACAGGCACGCAGATCAACACCTGCTGACCCCCCCGTGGCGTACTCAGGCAACGGGAACTCATCACCCACCCGTTTGTCAAGAATCTTCAGTTGGACTTTCTTGCGCATCATGTCGACAGAGTTGTCTTGTGCAGGGGTGTCGGCGCTTTCCTGATTTTTGTGTAACGGGCAGCAATCGCGTAGATCAATTTACGTGCCAGTTCCACTTTGGGCATTTCTTCCAGCTCCTGTTTGTCATCCCGGGTAATAACATAAACACTATTGGTTTCCTGTTCGAAGCCTCTGTCAGCTCCCACCAGATTCGCAATAATCATATCCAGATGCTTGGCAAGCATTTTCTCTCTGGCATATTTTTCCAGATGCTCTGTTTCGGCGGCAAACCCGACTAAAAACGGCCGGCGTGGCAGTGCAGCAACTTCCGCAAGAATATCGTGAGCCCTGACCATTTCGATGGTGATATTGTCATCTGTTTTCTTGATTTTTTGTTGCGCGACAATACACGGACGGTAATCGGAAACAGCTGCTGCACTGATAAAAATATCCACCTCATTCACCCTGGCCATCGTCGCTGCATGCATGTCCGCTGCTGTCTCCACATCGATGCGATCAACACCCGGCGGGGTATTCTGCTCGACCGGCCCGGCAATCAACATGACTTCGGCGCCGGCTCTTACCGCCGCCTGGGCAATCGCAAATCCCATTTTCCCGGAGCTTCGATTACTGACGAAACGTATCGGGTCTATTGGTTCGCGAGTGGGGCCCGCTGTCACGAGCAAAGTGACACCCTTCAGCAATCCAACATTGGCCACACCGGAATCAGCAGTGAGCTGAGCAACAATATCTGCTGGTTCCACCATTCTGCCCGGCCCTGTTTCACCACAGGCCTGTTCTCCTTCTGCCGGCCCGATGATTCTGACGTCACGTGACTCCAGTAATTCCCGATTATCCTGCGTCGCGTGGTTGCGCCACATCGCCTGGTTCATCGCCGGGGCAATAAACAGCGGGGTTTCTGTGGCCAGACAAATAGTGGTCAACAGGTTGTCTGCTCTGCCCGCTGCGAGCTGTGCCATCACATTGGCTGTAACCGGCGCAATCAGAATGGAATCTGCCCAGCGCGCCAACTCGATATGGCCCATCGCGGCCTCGGCATCTTCATCCCATAGATCGCAGCGAACCGGATTGCCCGACACCGCTTGAAACACCGTGGTCGAGACCAGTTTTTCGGCGCTCGAAGTCATCACAACCCGTACATCCGCACCTTTCTCGCGCAAGCGACGGACAATATCCGGGCTCTTGTAGGCAGCGATGCCCCCTGTCACGCCAAGCAAAATGTGTTTGCCATCCAGTGTGTACATTGCGTTCTCCGAAATCTGCTGCTTTGCGATGCCCTGGTCGTCGACCAGCAGACTACCAAGATTACCGAAACTGAGCAGAATTGCATCGGGATTTGTGCCCACTGCCACCAGATTGGTCGCTTTCGGTAAGGCTTCGTGAAGGGCCAAAATAGCCTCCATGAGCAATAATTCCATCAAGCACTGGCCACCTGCCGAAAGACCCAGAGAGCGCTTGATTCAATTCGGTGCAGAACAGCTCTCGGACTCGGAGCTATTGGCGATCATCCTGGGGCGCGGAGTTTCGGGGGTTACGGCGATTGAGCTGGGTCGGCAATTGCTACTGAAATTCGGCGGAATACGGGGCGTATTAAACGCGGATCGGCGGGATCTTGAACGTATGCGCGGTATGGGGCCAGGCAAGTCTGCCGCGCTTACATCAATCAAAGAGTGCTGCTGCAGGTTCCTGCAGGAGAAGCTGATACCAGGTGACCTGATAGGTTCCCCTGCCGACAGCCGGGATTTTCTTATAGCAAGGCTGAGAGACCGTCCACACGAAGTATTTTGCTGCCTGTTCCTGGATAACCGTCACCGCGTACTGGCTTTTGATGAGCTGTTCCGGGGTACGATCGACAACACCACCGTCTATCCCCGCGAAGTCGTCAAACAAGCCCTGCAGCGTAATGCCGCCGCCGTGGTTCTCGCCCATAACCACCCGTCAGGGGTTGCTGAGCCCAGCCAGGCTGACCAACTCATTACCAGACGAATAAGAGATGCACTGGACCTGATCGATGTCAGGCTGCTTGATCATTTTGTGATCGGCGATGGGGTTTGCACCTCATTGGCCAGTCGAGGAATGCTTTAATATCCTTGCCTATATGGCGCCAGACTGGTATAAAAATGCGCCTTGCGCAATATGCGTAATGGCATGTATTTGATTATAAAGAGGTTCGTGATGTCTCGTGTCTGTCAGATCACCGGAAAACGCCCGGTAGCTGGAAATAATGTCTCCCATGCAAATAACAGAACCCGTCGCCGGTTTCTGCCCAATTTGCAGAGTCATCGGTTTTGGATTGAAAGCGAGAAGCGATTTGTGAAGCTCCGGATTTCCGGGAAAGGGCTGAGAATCATCGACAAGCATGGAATCGAGAAGGTGCTTGCAGATCTGCGCGCCCGCGGCGAGAAAGTCTGATCCGGAGTAATTAGCCGGAAACATACGAACAGACCCAAGGAAGTAAAATGAGAGAAAAAATCAAACTGGTTTCCAGTGCAGGTACCGGGCATTTTTATACAACTACCAAGAACAAGCGACTGCATCCGGAGAAGATGGAAGTCAAAAAGTTCGATCCCAGGATACGTAAGCACGTAGCCTACAAGGAAGCGAAGATCAAATAAAAGAAACCCGCCAAATGGCGGGTTTTTTGTATCGGGTACCTTTACAATTCACACAGCATATCAGGCTGGCTGCGCTCTGCATGCACGCAGGTGTGTGGCAAACTCCTCAAGAGCCTGAATACCACTTGCCTCCGCTCTGGCACACCAATCCTTCAGTTGCTGGATCAGTTTTTCGTTACTCACATTCGCCTGCTGCCACAGCGTGTCCAGCTGCTCGCGATACTCGTGTACCGTGCGCAAAGCCTGGTTGTTTTCCAGCAAATTCGATAGGCGCGATTTCGCCGCTTCATCCATGATTCCGGGCCAGCGTAACAACAGTTGACGCGCCCGGTTAAGCAACTGATCCCCTGCACGGGCATGTTTCTCAAACTTCAATACCGGCAATGTGACCCGGCGAGTGTAGTTGCGGAGGATGTGCATTCTGTTCACCATGACGGCGCGTAACATCTCCATATCAACCGGCCCAGGAGCATCGGTAAACTGTGGCGCAGGTGCCAGCCGCCTTACCTTGCACAGCCCCACAGACTTCATGATGCTGATATACATCCAGCCCAGATCAAACTCCCATGAGCGCATGGAGAACTTTGCAGCAGTCGGAAATGCATGGTGATTGTTGTGCAGTTCTTCACCCCCGATCAGGATGGCCCAGGGATAGATATTGGTCGATGCATCATTGGTCTGGAAATTCCGATAGCCTGCAGCATGTCCTAACCCATTGATAACACCTGCTGCAAAAACCGGCATATTAAGCATCTGGACAGCGAAAATAATAATGCCGGGAATCCCGAACAGGATGAGGTTAATAACAAACATCAAGCCGATACCCAGAAATGAATACCGGTAAATATTTCGCTCGATCCAGTCATCGGGCGTACCGCGAGAATATTTTTTGACTATTTCCGGGTTGGTAGCTGCGGCATGATACAGCTCGTAACCTTCAAGTAATACGTTGCGCAAGCCAAATACTACCGGACTGTGCGGGTCGCCCTGCTGCTCGACAAACGCGTGGTGCTTGCGATGTACTGCAACCCATTCCGCAGTATTGGCGCCTGATGTCAGCCAGACCCACAAGCGAAAAAAATGGCGCAGCGCCGGATGAAGATCAATTGCCCGATGTGCCTGGTCGCGATGCAAGTACAGGGTAATGGACATCATCGATATCTGAACCATCAGAAAAGTAATGCCCACGTATCCCCAGAAACCCAGGTTCAGAAAACCATACATATATTCGACCATTCGGGCAGCCACTCCACAAAGCAACAAACGTGCGGCACTATAGACGAACAAACAGATGACTCCAAGGTACACCGTGTCAATTTTCAAAGCAGCTCTGCTTCACTGCATCAGTGTTCTAAAAAACAACGTTTTAGGGATCTGGATCCTGTTGGTCTGCAGCAAGCTCAGGCGGCTACAAGCCAGGCTCAGCGAGGTGCTGTAGTCATGCCGGAATTACCGGAAGTAGAAATTACCCGCCGCGGAATTGCCCCGCGAATCACTGGTCTTCGTGTGGATCGGGTGGTGATCCGGCAGCGGCAGCTACGCTGGCCAATTACAGCAAGTCTGGAATCCAGCATGTCAGGGTCTCGCATCGATGCGGTAGAGCGACGGGCAAAGTACCTGCTGCTGCGGACTGCAAACGGTACCGCACTACTGCATCTTGGTATGTCGGGAAGCCTGCGCCTTGTCGATCAGGCTACACCGGCAGGAAAACACGACCATGTAGATTTTGTTCTGGATAATGGCCATATCCTGCGTTTCAATGATCCACGACGCTTCGGCTCGCTGCTTTGGACTGGCTCCGATCCGTTGCAGCATCGGTTGCTTCAACACCTTGGCCCGGAACCGCTGGGCAAGGAATTCCACGGTGGCTATCTGTACCAGCGAAGCAAGGGTCGGCGTATTGCGATAAAACAACATGTAATGAATGGGCGGATAGTCGTGGGCGTGGGGAACATTTACGCAAGTGAGGCGTTGTTTCGCGCTGGAATACATCCTGGCAGGGCTGCCGGACGGATTTCCAGGCAGCGTCTTGATCAGCTGGTCATCGCAGTCACAACAGTGCTAAACGAGGCAATAAGAGCTGGTGGTACTACATTGCAAGACTTTTCCAATGAAGATGGCCGCCCGGGCTATTTTAGCCGGGAGCTTAGGGTCTATGGGCGGGAAGACCAGCCATGCCCGAACTGCGGGATGCCCGTGAAGCGAATCAGGCAAGGCCAGCGAGCAACCTACTATTGTGCTGCCTGCCAGACCTGAGATCGTCTTATTTAACATAACGTTTCCCTTGGTTTTTTTCTGCACGGTATACTCCCGACTCACGTCAATTTCGAATCGGGGGATTACTCAGCATGAAAAAAATAACAATCGGGCTCGTATTGTTCGCGCTGAGTATTACAGCCAGCGCGGTTCCGGTACAACTCGTCTCGCACAGTCGGACAACCGGCAGCAACGGCGGAATTTCGCCGTTCATCACGGATGGCAGCCATATTTTCAGTATTGTCGGTACTACAACCGCCGTTTGGGACTGGAACGGCACAACACTGAGCTCAACTGGCTTGTATGGGGCCTTGATCAGTATAGCCAACGACCCGACCGCACCTACAATCATCGGTCATGAGTTTATGGATCTGTCAATCAACACCGCCACCAGCACTGCAACTGCGACTTCTTATACCTGTATCGACGGCACAATTGGTATCCTCGGCTCCCTCTGTGGCGGCTATGGCTTTGGCGACAACGGGGTTGATGAAAGTGTCACGACCTGGTCTGGAACTACCGTCAGCCAGACACTTGGCGGTGACGACTCACTGCTCCCCGTAGATGCCCCGTATACCGGTCCGCGATCAATCGCAGCCTTTAACTTCGGGCTCCTTGGTTTTACCGGTGATGGTCTGAGCCCTGGTAATCTGATCACAATCGGTGTCGGTGTTCTGGGAGTGCCAGGCTCTCAGGGAGTGCCCTATGGCGAGGAAATGATCTTTCAGGTCGTGCCAATCCCCGGAGCTGTCTGGCTGTTCGGCTCGGCGCTGGGACTACTGGGCTGGATGCGACGAAAAGCAACCTGACCGCTTTCGATAAAAAACTGGCATAAGAAGGCCGCCTCGCGCGAATTTCTTCAGTAGACACGCCCTTCGCTGATGCCACGCGGATCGGTGGCAGCGTCCACCTTTCCGCTTTCGGCATCCCAGGTCACGACATTCATGTTGCCGTAGGCCCGTGGGCTTTTTTTCAATTGATGGCCGCGTTGTTGCAAGCCCTGTTGCTCTTCAGCAGTCAGTGCGCCCTCTTCATAGACCACAACATCAGGATAAAACTGATGATGAAATCGCTTCAGGCTAACCATCTCGTTTGCATCCGCACCGTTCATCCAGGCCATTGCGGCCTGCAACACCATGGTGATGATTCTGCTGCCACCGGGAGTGCCTAATATCGCTACACCACGATCAGATTCAAGGAATGTGGGCGTCATGCTGGACAGCGGTCGCTTGCCCGGCTCAATAGAATTTACAGCGGTGCCGACAAGGTCGTAACTATTCAATACCCCCGGCTTGATCGAAAAATCATCCATTTCGTTATTGAAAATCACCCCGGTGCCCGGCGCCATGAAGCCCGAGCCATACCAAAGGTTGATCGACATCGTGCCGGCTACCCGGTTGCCCTCACTGTCGATGACAGAGAAATGTGTCGTTTGGTCTCCCTTGCCAGCCGGTCCGATACCAGGGAGAGCATCGCTGGAGGTCGCTTTGTCGAGTCGAATGGATGCTCGCTGACCTGCCGCATACAGCGGCGAGACAAGACGCTCCACGGGTACAGTTACAAAATCGGGGTCACCCAGATATTCTGCTCGATCACGAAAGGCGCGACGCATGGCCTCAATGGTCAGATGCTTCCGGGTTGCGCTATCCATTGTTGCAAAATCAAAGCCCTGAAGAATATTGAGCATATTGATCAATGTGATGCCGCCGGAAGATGGAGGAGGAGCGGATATAATGCGCACGCCGTTTATCTCACCAGCAACCGGCTCACGTTCCACTATGCGATAACCGGCCAGATCGTCCCGCGACCATATGCCGCCGGATGCCCGGCTTCCATCGACCAGCAACCTGGCGGTCTCACCCCGATAAAACCCGTCAAACCCGTCTGCTGCTAATCGCTTTAGCGTATTCATCAGGTCTGGCTGCTTGATGACCGCACCTGGTTCGGGAATTTCCCCATCCGGATAGAATACTTTTCCGAATGCCGGCCATCGGTCATAAGTCTTGCGACGAAAACGCAACCCGGCAAGCATGCGCACGTTCGCAACGATGCCTTGTTCGGCATATCTGATCGCAGGTGCCAGACTTTCTGCCAATGGCAAGCGACCATACTTTTGCGCAAGGTGCGCGAGCCCGGCTGGCTGCCCTGGAATTCCCGCCGCCAGCGGTCCGATCACCGAAGCACGGGGGATGGGATCACCATTTTCCTGAAGATACATATCCGCAGTTGCCGCAGCAGGTGCGACTTCCCGCGCATCAACAAAAACCTGTCGTCCCGATTCAGCAACATGCAGCAGAAAAAATGCACCGCCACCCAACCCCGATGACTGGGGCTCCACCACAGCGAGGGCTGCTGCAATGGCAACAGCAGCATCAAAAGCATTGCCGCCCTGTTCGAATATCTCCTGACCAGCCTGGGTTGCCATTGGATGAGCTGAGGCTATTGCCGCCCGATCAGGGCTATTGGCTACCGCGATTGAGGCAACCAGAAACAGAATCGATAAAAAGGAAGTGAGTGGTTTAGTCATGAACTGGATTACTGCTATTGATGCATTCTGCTGCGATTTGTTCATGAAGAACAGATCTGCGAACACTGTTTAAAGAGTCTGCTAATTACCTGTCAGACGATTCAATGCCTTGTTAACTGCCGGATGAACAAACTGGGTAACATCGCCACCCATGCTGGCGATTTCCCGAATCAGGCTCGAAGATATGAATGTGTGTTCTTCAGTCGGTGTCAGGAAAACGGTTTCGACATCTTTTTGCAAATGGCGATTCATATTGGCCAGCTGAAACTCATACTCAAAATCAGACACGGCACGTAGTCCCCGGACAATCACATCCAGCCCG
Organism: Gammaproteobacteria bacterium; assembly: GCA_024277915.1. GTDB lineage: Bacteria > Pseudomonadota > Gammaproteobacteria > Steroidobacterales > JAJRUG01. The sequence continues at coordinate 35,427 of JAJRUG010000036.1, read as the reverse complement.
TTTGATCTGGCGTATTCAACGGTCAGACCATCGTAACCGGCAACTGAAACATTGCTGATATCAGCAGTTACCTGCTGTGCAAGGTCAATACGTTCCTCCAGAGAAAACATCGGGGTCTTGCCCGGACTGGCAGCGATAGTCACAACTACCCGGTCGAACAATCCTGCTGCCCGCCGAATCAATTCAGCATGCCCGTTGGTGATCGGGTCGAAAGTTCCGGGATACATCGCACCCACTGACACTGCTAACTCCTTACATGACCTTCTGGCAAATTTCTGACCAGGGCAAATCGTACCTGCCCGGCTGTTTTCTCGCGCAACAGCTCCCAGCCAGCCGGTAGCTCCGGCAAATCAGACCGGCGATTCATTTCAAAATAGATGAAACCGCCCGGAGCCAGCCAGCCGCGCTGAATCAGTGTACACAAATTCTCCCTGTCCGTGCCGTCGAAAGGAGGGTCCAGAAATACCAGATCAAATGCTATCGGGGTCGTTTGCAAATACTTCAGCGCATCCTGCGACAGAACTTTGCAGCAATCACACTCCAGCACCTGCAATATTTCCTTGAGGTGCCTGCGTGTCTCCGGCTGATGCTCGACAAAATGCACCTCAGCCGCACCTCTCGACAATGCCTCAATCCCCAGCGAGCCGGAGCCGGCAAACAGATCCAGGCACCGCAACCCCTCAATATGGGGTGCCAGCCAGTTGAACAGCGTTTCCCTGACTCTATCCGGTGTCGGACGATTCTGTTCTCCGGGAGCAACACAAAGTCGCCGTCCACGCCATCGCCCGCCGATAATGCGTACAGAACCCTGTTGTCCACCGGATCGTCGTGTCGTCATATGTAGTTACACCGGGCGATCATTCTTTTAACATGCCACCGTGGCTGAACAATCTCAAACAACACAGGCAGGAAAGGGCGGTTTTTTCGCGCGCTTGCGGCAGCGCCTGAGCGGTGGAAAAGGCCTGAATCTTGCCTCAGGCTGGTTATCAGGCCGAAAACTTGATGCGGCACTGGAAGAAGAACTGGAAACCCGGCTATTGATGGCAGATGCAGGAATCGGAGCGACAGAAAAAGTTCTGCACAGCCTGCGCAGGCGCATCGGCAAAGCTGCTGCCGATAACCCTGAACAAATCAGTGAAGCGCTCAAGGAGTCGATAGCCGATATCCTGAGACCACACCAGATACCGTTGAATATCGATGATCAACATCGACCCTTTGTCATACTGGTGGTCGGTGTCAATGGCTCGGGTAAAACCACAACCATTGGAAAACTGGCCCGAAAATTCCAGGATAGCGGCCTGAAGGTGATGCTCGCAGCCGGTGATACCTACCGTGCCGCGGCAACAGAACAACTGCAGGCCTGGGGTGAACGCAACCAGGTCCCGGTCATTTCCCAGCAACCCGGTGCAGATCCTGCCGCTGTCTTATACGATGCATTTGAAGCAGCGAAGGCTCGTGGTATCGACGTGCTGCTGGCCGATACAGCCGGCCGGTTGCAGAATCAGGCCGGGCTGATGACGGAGCTGGAGAAAATTGTTCGGGTCATTGCTAAACTTGATCCGGCGGCTCCTCATGAAACCATGTTGGTACTGGATGCAAGCCTTGGCCAGAATGCAGTCACTCAGGCAACACAGTTCCACGAAGTCATAGGGCTGACAGGTATTACCATGACCAAACTGGATAGCGGCGCCAAAGGCGGTGTACTGTTGGCTCTGGCTGAACAACTGGACATACCGTTCAGGTATATAGGCATTGGCGAACAGCTTGAGGATCTGGATGTATTTGATGCCGACCAGTATGTCACCGCACTGTTAAAAACCTCAGACTGAAACCGCAAGTAACATCACAGATGATTCGATTCGAGAATGTCACCAAACGCTATAAGGGCGGCCATGAAGCGCTGCGTGATGTTTCCGTACATATCGAGCGTCGTGAGCTGACTTTTCTGACCGGGCACTCGGGCGCAGGCAAAAGCACCCTGCTCAAGCTCATCGCACTCATCGAACGGCCTACTCGTGGCCAGGTGCTTGTTGACGGGCGCAATATCGGCCGTTTGCCGGATCGGCAAATTCCGGGGCATCGTCGTCAGATCGGGATGGTTTTTCAGGATCACAAGCTATTGGAAAACCGGTCGGTTTTCGAAAATATGGCACTACCGCTCATTATTGCCGGCCTGAGTGGCCGGGAAATCAGCAAGCGGGTTCGCGCAGCTCTCGATCAGGTCGGGTTACTCGATAAAGAAAAAAAGACACCGCGAGCATTATCAACCGGGGAGCAGCAGCGGGTTGGCATTGCTCGCGCCATAGTGACCCGGCCCAGACTGCTGATTGCTGATGAGCCTACCGGTAATCTGGACCCTGAATTGTCACTTGAGATCATGCAACTCTTTCGGCGCCTGAACGATATCGGGGTCACCATGTTGATCGCCACCCACAATCTGGAACTGGTAGAACGGATCGGCGGGCGGCGCATCATTCTTGATGAAGGACAGGTATCCGCACCATCATGAAGAATTACCTGCTTCGCCATCTGCAAAACTTTTTTGGCTCGCTGGGCAGCATGAGTCGCCAGCTGATACCAACTGCAATGACAATTGCCGTCATCGGCATTGCGCTTGCACTGCCCTCAGCCTTGCATATCATGGTACTGAATGGAAATGCTATAGCTGGCGGCTGGGAACACATCAGAAATTTTTCTGTTTACCTGACACCGGGTACGACACTCGACTATGCGGAACGCCTGGCGGTGGAGATAGAGAACCACGACTCCGTTCAATCGGTAACAGTCATTCCAGCGGACAAGGCACTTGAAGAATTTCAGCAAAGCGCGGGCTTTGGTGATGTCATGGCGACGCTGGACAAAAACCCGCTACCGCACACGCTTGTGGTTCAGCCGGTCGTCGATGCCCCGCCCGCCACACTCAGAATTATCGAGGCACAGTTGCTGACCCAAGAAGATGTCGACATGGTGAAGCTCGATACCGAATGGGTCATTCGGCTTAATGCCGGTCTTGATCTGGTGCAACGAATTGTCTGGATCGCCGCTATTCTCCTGATCGGTGCTGTCATCATTATCACCGGTAATACTATTCGACTCGATATTCAGAACCGTCGAGCTGAAATCGAAGTCTCTAAACTCCTGGGGGCTACCGATGGTTTTGTGCGCAGGCCATTCCTGTATATCGGCTTCTGGTACGGCCTCCTTGGCAGCTGCTTTGCACTGTTCCTGCTTGGGACGGGATTCATGCTGATCAGCGGCCCGGTGGAACGGCTATCCGGTCTTTACGGCGGCGGATTTCAGCTGCTGGGCATGAATCAGAGTACTGCCCTGGCGGTTTTTGCCGGTGGGCTGCTGGCCGGTCTTGGGGGTGCGTGGTCAGCTGTAGCCCGCCACCTGTCCGATATTCAACCCAGGGTGTAGCCCTGAGCCAATTCATGGCTATCAAGCCGTTGTTTTATATAACTTTAATGTGAAGCTGATCACGGAACTACTGTGCTAGTTAGCACTCTAATAGGCTGAGTGCTAGAATGACGCGCCACGGGAGGCAAATACTTTATGAATACGGCTTTGGTAGCAAATCATCGTGATCTCGTTCTTGCAGGTCCAATCGGCAGTGCAGATGCCTATGTACAGCGCATCAGTGCGCTGCCACTGTTAAGCAAGGAAGAAGAGCAGCGGCTCGCCCACCAGTTCCGTGATGACGGTGATCTGGACGCGGCCCGTGCACTGGTGATGTCCCAGCTACGATTCGTCGTGCACATCGCACGCAGCTATTCAGGCTACGGTTTGCCACTGGGCGATCTTATCCAGGAAGGCAATGTCGGCTTGATGAAAGCCGTCAAGAAATTCAATCCCGAGGTTGGTGTTCGGCTGGTTTCATTTGCCGTGCACTGGATCCGGGCAGAAATTCATGAGTTTGTTCTTAAAAACTGGCGCCAGGTAAAAATTGCAACCACCAAGGCGCAGCGCAAACTTTTTTTCAATCTCCGCAAGGCCAAGAAGAATCTTGGCTGGCTGTCACACGCTGAAACCGAAGCCATAGCCAATGATCTCGGTGTAAGCCCCGCTGAAGTCACCGAAATGGAGAAACGTCTTTCCGGCCAGGATCTGACTTTCGACCCTGCGCCATCAGCAGACGAAGAAAGCAACTACTCTCCGTCTCAATATCTTTCAAGTGATGAGCCGGATCCGGCTCATGTGGTTGAAGAAGCTGACTGGCAGGAACAGGCCAGCAGTCACCTGCAACTCGCAATGAAGGAACTGGATCAACGCAGCCGTGAAATTCTTCAGGATCGCTGGCTGGCTGAAAAGAAAACTACACTCCAGGTACTTGCAGACCGCTATCAGGTATCAGCGGAACGCATCCGCCAGATCGAACAAAACGCGATCAAAACCCTGCAGTCACACCTGGTGACAGCAACCTGACCCGGAGTTCCTCCAAAGACTCCTCCGGGAGTTCCTGTTGCTAGTTGTGCTGCGTCAGAGGCACGATGGTAAGTTCTACACGCCGGTTGAGCTGCCTGCCGGTCTCGGTTTCGTTACTGGCGACCGGACTATGCTCGCCTGCGCCGACTGTGATCAAGCGGTCAGGCAAAATCTGGCGAGACTTCAAATAATCTGAAACACTTGCGGCACGTTGCTGCGATAAAGTCAGATTATAAGCATCCGAGCCGGTGCTATCAGTATGGCCGGCAACTTCAATCAGCGTTTGATCAAATTCCTGCAAAACCAGTGTCACGGAATCCAGTACCGGAAAAAACGTCGACTTCAAATCATAACGATCTGTATCAAAGGTGATATTACCTGGCATATTCAGCGTGATATTGTCGCCGATCCTGGTGACGCTGACACCGGTTCCATCCAGCCGTGCTCGCAATTTTGCCTCCTGCTGATCCATATAGCTCCCGACCGCACCACCAGCTAATGCACCGACACCCGCCATGATCAGTGCACGCTTTTTGCGCTCGGACGAGTTGTCGCCCGAAATCAGTCCGACGACTACTCCGGCCAATGCTCCTATCGCAGCTCCCTTGGTAGCAGTACTCGTTTTCTGCTCACGAGTGTAGGGGTCATAGGTCGTGCAGGATGCTATCAGTGCCGCACTGAGTACGACACTCAGGAGCATTCTTGCCACCTGACTGGTTTTTTTCATCATTCGTCTCCGTTTGGAATATCTGTTCCGAATAGTATACGCAACCCCGGTCAGGGTATCGTCTGGAATTGCGTATACTATCCATCAGGTTCGATAGCCTGGGGAACGGGGTGCACACCAATGACGGACACCTATAGCCACCGGGCAGTCTGGCGTATCGCCATGCCGATGATGATCTCGTCGGTCTCTGTACCACTGCTGGGCATGGTAGATACCGCAGTGATGGGGCATCTTGATGATGCCAGTTATCTGGCCGCTGTTGCCGCAGGATCAACCATCTTTGCGGTACTGTTCATGGGGCTTAACTTCCTCAGGATGGGAACTACCGGCCTGACCGCACAGGCATTTGGTGCAGGCAGTAACCATGCCGTGCGGGAGGCACTGGGGCAAGCGCTGATCACCGGGTTGGTGCTGGCAGGCGTTATTCTGGTGCTTCAGCGGCCAATCATTGATGTGAGCCTGTGGCTGCTGGCACCCAGCGAGACTGTATCGGGATTTGCGGCGGACTACTTTGCCATCCGTATCTGGAGCGCCCCGGCTACCCTGGTCAATTTTGTAATGCTGGGCTGGATGCTTGGCATGCAGAATGCACGCGGGCCACTCATTGTTACTCTGACGATCAACCTGACGAATATCGTGCTGGATATTGTGTTGGTTGTGTATGCCGGAATGGCCGTTCGCGGTGTCGCTGTTGCAACTCTGGTTGCCGAGATTGCCGGTTTGCTGGTTGGTCTGTTTTTCGTTCGGACGATACTGCGGCAGAGCCCCGGACAATGGCTGTCAGAACCCCTGCTCACGCTGTCCAGCTATCGACGCCTGTGGGCCGTCAATGCCAACCTGTTCCTGAGATCGCTGGCTTTGATGTTCACATTTGCCTTCATCACCGCACAGGGCGCCAGAATGGGAGACATCATTCTGGCGGCAAATGCCCTGCTGCTGAATTTCCAGTTCTTTCTTTCCTATGCCCTGGATGGCATCGCCAATGCCGCAGAAGCTCTGGTTGGCAAGGCACATGGGGCCAGAAATCGGGAAGGACTGGTCATCGCTGTTCGCCGTACGCTGCATTGGTCGATCCTGTTTGCCATCCTGTTCACGGTAGCCTACCTGCTGTTCGGTGAACAACTGATCAATGTACTCACTGACATAGAGCCCATCCGCACCACAGCCGGCAGATACCTGCCGTGGCTGATCGTGCTGCCGCTGGTTTCAGTCTGGTGTTTTGTTTACGACGGAGTCTTTGTCGGCGCCACCCGCTCAAGAGAAATGCGGATCATCATGATGGGGGCAACCCTGCTGGTGTTCCTGCCCTCCTGGTATCTGCTCCGGGCATACGAAAATCATGCACTGTGGTTTTCATTCACACTCTTTATGGCAGCTCGTGGCATCGGTATGCACTGGTGGTATCAGCGCCTGGTAAGAACCGGCAATATATTTACCCAATCGAAATAGTCGAGCCTTGATCTTGCCATCAGTGGCTAACCGGACCCTCATCCCCCCGATCCTATGAACCCCGCAGCAAACCAAGGCAACTCTGCTATTTACTGAGATAAGCATCAATTGCCTGTGCCGATCCCCTGCCTTCATTGATGGCCCAGACAACCAGCGACTGACCCCGGCGGCAATCGCCCGCAGTGAATAAACCCTGCACGCCGGTCTGATACTTGCCGTACTCGGCACGGTAGTTGGAGCGCGAATCGAGCTCTACCTCAAGTGCATCTGCAAGATAGGTTTCGGGGCCAAGAAACCCCAGTGCCAGCAATACCAGATCAGCCTTGATCAACTGCTCGCTATCGGGAATTTCCGACATTGCCCATTTTCCGTCCCTGCAGTGCCAATCAACTTTGACGGTTCGAAGTGCTGCAACATTGCCATTGCGGTCGTCAATGAATTCCTTGGTCAGCACCGAATAACGACGCGGGTCAGCGCCATATCGGGATGCAGCCTCACCATGACCATAATCGGTGCGAAAAACATCAGGCCACTCCGGCCACGGGTTGTTGTCGGCACGTTCTTTTGGTGGTTGCTGTAACAACTCCAGGTTGATCACATTTTTGCACTCATGCCGTAATGAAGTGCCGATGCAATCAGTGCCGGTATCACCACCGCCTATTACCAGGACACGCTTGTGTCTGGCAGAGATAAAATCTCCATCTTCGAGGTTGCTGTTCAGCAAACTGCGTGTCGTCGCCGTCAGAAAATCCATCGCAAAATGAATGCCTTTCAGCTCACGCCCCGGTATCGGAAGGTCACGGGGTATCGTCGCTCCGGTTGTCAGCAACATGGCGTCGTTTTCGGCCATAAGTTGCGCCGCATCAGTGTTTTTTCCTACGTCTGCACCCGTCACAAAGCTGATGCCTGATTTCCGCAGCAGGTTGATGCGACGATCAACAACCGCCTTGTCCAGTTTCATGTTCGGGATCCCGTACATGAGCAAGCCACCGATCCGGTCGTCCCGCTCATAAACGGTCACTTCGTGACCCGCCTTGTTTAATTCATCTGCTGCAGCCAGCCCGGCAGGACCAGACCCGACTATCGCTACTTTCTTGCCGGTTCTGGTCGCCGGCCGGTGAGCCCTGATCCACCCCTCGGCAAACCCGCGATCAACGATGGCATTCTCGATATTCTTGATCGTCACCGGAAGATCAATTATCCCCAGCACACAAGCGCCCTCGCAAGGTGCCGGACAGGTGCGCCCGGTAAATTCGGGAAAGTTATTGGTGCTGTGCAGGCGATCCAGGGCTTCACGCCAGCGACCCTGATAGACGAGATCATTCCATTCAGGGATCAGGTTATCAACCGGGCAGCCTGTCTCAGCCTGACAAAAGGGTACACCGCAGTCCATACACCGGGCGCTTTGCAGTGTAAGAATATTCTCATCAGGATCAGTATAGATCTCACGAAAATCGGTCGTTCGTCTGATCGGATCCCGAAATGGAACTCCTTTCCGGCGATACTCTACAAAACCCGTGTGCTTGCCCATCAGCTACCTGCCGCCGAGACATTGATAATTTTCAGTTCATTGATTGTGGCATCGATCTCTTCATCATGCTTTCTGCGATCAGTCAGTACGCGCTTGTAATCTGTCGGCATGACCTTGATGAAATCATTGAGCACATCCGGCCAGGCTTCAAGAACTTTTTCTGCAACAGCTGAGCCTGTGTACTGCTTGTGCAGCTCAATCAGCTCCAGTAGTTCTGCGATATCTTCCTCGGCTTCAACCCGGTCAAGGTCTACCATGCCCATATTGCATTTCGAATTGAAATCACCATCGACATCCCAGACATAGGCGATACCCCCCGACATTCCTGCCGCAAAGTTCCTGCCCGTGGGGCCAAGTATCACAGCCCGACCACCGGTCATGTATTCGCATGCATGATCGCCAACGCCCTCAACAACCGCTCTGGCACCGCTGTTACGCACACAAAAACGCTCGGCCGCCTTGCCACGGAAAAAAGCCCGGCCCCGTGTAGCGCCATAAAGCGCGACATTGCCTATAAGAATATTCTCTTCGGCCACGAAGGTACTTTCACGGGGCGGGTAAATGATAATCCGGCCACCCGAAAGCCCCTTGCCGACATAATCGTTGCTATCACCTTCAAGCTCCAGCGTGACGCCTTTGGCAAGGAAGGCTCCCAGACTCTGGCCGGCCGACCCCTGCAAGTTGCAGTGAATGGTATCGTAGGGCAAGCCGTTTTCACCCCAGCGTTTCACTACTTCATGGCTGAGCATGGTACCGACCGTCCGGTTGGTATTTCGTATCGGCAGTTCGATCACTATCCTGTCGCCGCGCTCGATGCCGTCTGCCGCCAGGGTGATCAGTTTTCTGTCAAGAATATCCTCAAGGGCATGATCCTGGGTCGTGGTACACCGCACCTCGGCACCCTCGTGCGGTTTGGTTACCGGTGTCAGAATGCCAGTCAGATCCAGACCCTCGGCTTTCCAGTTTCGAACCGCATCATCGGTATCCAGCACATCAACCCGGCCGATCATTTCATCAATGGTCCGGAAGCCGAGATCGGCCATGATGCCACGAGCTTCTTCCGCCACCATGAACATGTAGTTCACTATGTACTCCGGCCGACCGGCAAATTTCTTGCGCAGTACCGGGTTCTGGGTGGCTATTCCTACCGGGCAGGTATTCAGATGACATTTGCGCATCATGATGCAGCCAATAGAGATCAACGGTGCGGTCGAAAAGCCCATCTCCTCTGCACCCAGCAATGCTGCGATGACAACATCGCGACCGGTTCTAAGACCGCCATCCGTTTGCAAGACAACGCGGCTACGGAGATCATTCAGTACCAGCGTCTGGTGTGTCTCGGCCAGACCCAATTCCCACGGTAATCCTGCGTGCTTGATACTGGTCAGTGCCGACGCACCCGTGCCACCTGAATCACCGGAAATCAGCACATGATCTGCGTGCGCTTTGACCACACCTGCAGCGATCGTTCCAACACCGACTTCAGAAACAAGCTTGACGCTGATCCGGGCACTGGAATTGGCATTCTTCAGATCGTAGATAAGCTGTGCCAGGTCTTCAATAGAGTAGATATCATGATGCGGTGGCGGGCTGATCAGGCCAACACCCGGCGTCGAATAACGAACCCTGGCAATATTGTCATCGACTTTACGGCCAGGCAGCTCGCCGCCCTCACCCGGCTTCGCGCCCTGCGCGACCTTGATCTGCAATTCGTCGGCATTTGCCAGATACCAGATGGTGACACCGAAACGACCCGAAGCAATTTGTTTGATCGCCGACCGCTTGGAGTCTCCGGAGGGCAGCGGGTGAAACCGTTCAGGGTCTTCGCCGCCTTCACCGGAATTACTCTTGCCGCCAATACGATTCATAGCGACCGCCAGCATTTCGTGCGACTCGGGCGAGATAGAGCCGAAACTCATCGCACCGGTACAAAAACGTTTGACAATCTCGCTGGCCGGCTCTACTTCATCAATTGCCACAGATGGTTGTTGTGCATCTCCTGTAGCAGCTGTTTTGAATCTCAACAGCCCCCGCAGTGTACAACTGGTGCGCGCATCAGCATTTACATGATCCGCATACTTGCGATAGGCATCCTGATTGCTCTCACGTGTGGCAAGTTGCAACTGCTGAATGGCCATCGGATCCCACGCATGTCGCTCACCTTTGGCACGCCAGTGAAACTCGCCCGGATTCGGCAGAGCACTGGAATAGTCCTGCTGTTTTTCCGGATAACCCAGTGCGTGGCGGCGTACTGTTTCTTGCTCCAGAATATCGAAACCGACACCCTGAATGCGGCTGGCCGTGCCGGCAAAACAACGGTCGATCACCTCATCAGCCAGCCCCAAAGCCTCAAATATCTGTGCACCCTTGTAAGACTGCAGTGTTGAAATCCCCATCTTGCCCATCACTTTGAGCATGCCCTTGGCAACACCACGTCGATAGGTATCGACAACACTTTCATCTGTCGCAAAGGTTGCAGCATCAAGCAGTCCTTCCCGCCGAGCCTGCCACAGCGCTTCAAAAGCAACATAGGGGTTAATCGCATCAGCACCGTAACCCACCAGCAAGCAATACTGATGAACCTCCCGCGCCTCACCTGATTCCAGGACAATGCCAATACGAGTACGCTTAGCAGCGCTGACCAGATGATGATGGACCGCACCACAGGCCATCAACGAACTCACCGGGATCCGGTATTCATCAGTGTCGCGATCGGAAAGAATAATAATACTGAAACCAGCATCGATCGCTGCTTCAGCTTCGGCACAAATCCTCTCCAGAGCTGCAACCAGTCCACCTTCGGCCCGGTCGAAAGTAATATCGATGGTGCGGGTGCGCCAACCACTCTCATCCATTGATTTGATTGCAGCCAGCTCTTCATTGCGGAGAATCGGGTGGGGAATTCTCAAGCGTTTGCAATGCTGCTCGGCGGTATCAAGAAGATTATTCTCAGGGCCGATAAAGCATTCCAGTGACATGATGATCTCTTCCCGGATCGAATCGATCGCAGGGTTGGTCACCTGTGCAAACAGCTGCTTGAAGTAGTCGTAAACCATGCGTGGCTTGTCACTGAGGCAGGCTATCGCCGAATCGTTCCCCATCGAGCCCAGCGGGTCACGCTTCTGGTTAACCATCGGCAGCAGCATGAAAGCCATGGTTTCAATGGTATAACCGAAGGCCTGCATTCTTGCTGTCAGGGTATCCGGATCAAAGCGATGCGCCTTGGTCTCAGGCCGAAGATCCTTCAGTTCGATGCGTTGAGCTGCCAGCCACTGACTATAGGGCAGCCTGGTGGACAGCTGGCTCTTGAGCTCATCATCCGGGATCAGTTTGCCCTGACCAAAGTCAATCAGAAACATTCTGCCTGGCTCAAGTCGACCCTTGAGTTTCACATTGGCTGGTTCCACGGGCAAAACACCCACTTCGCTGGCCATGATGACGCGATCATCATGGGTCAGATAGTAGCGACTCGGCCGCAGCCCGTTCCTGTCAAGTACTGCGCCTATGTAGTTACCATCGGTAAATACGATAGATGCCGGGCCATCCCAGGGCTCCATCAGGCATGAATGGTATTCATAGAAAGCACGCTTGTCCTTGTTCATGTTCTGGCGCTTTTGCCATGCCTCGGGGATCATCATCATGATCGCTTCCTGAAGCGGCCGGCCATTCATCAACAAAAACTCAAGCACATTGTCGAATACACCGGAATCTGAACACAACGGATCAACGACAGGCAACAATCGTTGCAGCGCATCGCCGTAAAGCTCGGAACTGATCACTCCCTCGCGAGCGCGCATCCAGTTGATATTGCCGCGAACGGTGTTGATTTCGCCGTTATGGGACATGAACCGGTTCGGCTGGGCGCGATCCCAGCTGGGAAAGGTATTGGTGGAAAACCTCGAATGCACCATTGCAAGGTGAGTCTGGTAGTCAGGATCTGTGAGATCAGGGTAGAACGGCAGCAGCTGATCCGGTGTCAGCATCCCTTTGTAGATAATCACCTTGGTGGAAAGACTACAGATGTAAAAGGAGGCCGAGTCTTCCAGAACCGGATCGTTGCGAAGCTGGCGGCTGGCCTGCTTGCGAATAAGATAGAGCATTCTCTCGAAGGCATCTCCCTCAAGATCATCACCCGCTGCAATGAACAACTGTTCGATATGTGGCGATGCATCTCTGGCGGTTGGCCCAAGGTCTGCCGCATCAGCATCGGTGGGAACCTCCCGCCAGCCAACCAGCTGTTGTCCTTCCTGCTCGCAGAATTTTTCGACCGTCGATTTGCACAGTGCTCGCTGCTCGGAATCCTGGGGCAGGAATACTATGCCGGCTGCAAACCTGCCCTTGGCGGGTAATTCAACATTCAGATCCTGTTTGGCGACTCTGGCCAGAAACTCATGCGGCAATGCCGTCAAAATACCGGCACCATCGCCTGTGTTGGCTTCGCTGCCGCGGGCGCCGCGGTGATCCATGCTGCACAAGACCTGATCAGCATCGATAATGATCTGGTGACTGCTTTCACCCTTGATATGAGCAACAAAACCAACACCGCAACTATCATGCTCGTTGGCAGAGTGATACAGGCCGGCAGGTTGTGGAAATTTGTTCAGATCGTTCCCCGTAAATCCCGTGGTCAAACATCTCTTGCAAGTTGGTATCGGCGGCACAACCACACTAGCAAGGGGTATTAACTCAAAGCGAATCTGGCATAACCCGTTGTTTTTATGGGGGTTAAATCGAAAGCATGGTCGCTTGCTGCCTCCGCCCGGAACCAGATATTATACGCTAGCAGGCTATGATTTCTCAATCGCCGGGCGAATCGCTGAATTAACAGCGTACTAAAACAATAAGCTGCAAGCTTCCGAAGTAACGCTGTGTGACCACTAGCAGGCTGCTTGTGTCATCATTGCCACCAGATTCAACGGGGTTCTATGCCATGGATTCAGCAACTGGAGAAAAGCCGGAGATTGAGCAAATTCTCGATTTCTGGTTTTCCGATAGCGAACTGGGATCGCCAAAAATAGACGGCCGAATGGAGCGCTGGTTTGGAAACAGTGAAAAACTGGATGCCGAGATTGCCAAACATTTCGGGGAGCTTGCCGAGCAGGCAGCCAGCGGAGAACTGGACAGCTGGTCCGCGACACCCAGGGGGCGCCTGGCGCTGATCATCCTGCTTGATCAGTTTCGGCGGAATATCTACCGTGGCAGTGCTGCTGCTTTTACCTGTGACGCGATGGCATTGAAGCTGACCGTTGAGGGCGCAATGAATGCCGACCATAAATCACTGACAGCACTGCAACGGGTGTTTTTTTTCATGCCCCTGCAACATGCAGAATCGATGAAAATCCAGGAAAAATCGGTGCGTATTTTCAACGCACTGGCAGAGGGTGTTTCTGAAACCTTTTATGAAACCTTTCTGACATTTGCTCATTTTGCTGAACTGCACAGGGATATCATCGCCGAGTTCGGCCGGTTCCCTAACCAGAATCAATTCCTGGGGCGACCCAATACACCCGACGAAGAAGCGTACCTGTCTGCATCAGACAGCTCGGTTTAATCAAGGAGAACCCATGCTTAACAATGAATTACGCAAGGTCGCTATTGTGGGCGGCACCAGGGTGCCCTTTTGTCGATCACACACCGCCTATGCGGAGCTGTCGGGTCAGGATTTGATGATCACCACACTAAAGGGGCTGGTAGAGAAGTTCAGTCTCGCCGGCGAACGTCTGGGCGATGTAGCCCTGGGTGCAGTAATCAAGCATTCCAGAGACTGGAATCTCGCTCGGGAAAGTGTGCTTGGCTGTGGACTGGCCGCCGAAACACCAGCTTTCGATTTGCAACGCGCCTGCGGAACAGGCCTTGAAGCCGCCATACTGATTGGTAACAAAATCGCACTGGGACAGATTGATGCGGGGATCGCCGGGGGGGTGGATACCATCAGCCACGCCCCTGTGGTGTATCCCGATGCCTATCGCAATATCCTGATGAAAAGCTATCGCGGTCGGTCACTGGCCCAGAGGCTATCGCCATTTTTGGGAATCCGGCCAAAACATTTCAAACCGCTGTTTCCCGGCGTCACCGAACCACGTACGGGTCTGAGCATGGGAGAAAGCACCGAGCTGACCGCGAAGGAATGGAATATCAGCCGCACTGAGCAGGATCAGCTCGCATTAACAAGCCATCAAAAAGCGGCGGCCGCTTATTCCGACGGCTTCTATGAGGATTTGATCACCGAGTGCGCGGGTATCACCGTAGACAACAACCTCCGTGCCGACAGCTCAATGGAAAAGCTGGCGCGTCTGAAACCGGCTTTTGATCGCAGCGGTGACGGCACCATGACAGCTGGCAACAGCACCCCCCTGACTGACGGTGCATCAGCCGTGCTGCTTGCTTCGGAAGAGTGGGCGACAGCACGCAGCCTCCCGGTGCTTGCCTACCTTCGCTATGGAAAAGTAGCCGCGGTGGATTTTGTCAAAAAAGAAGGACTGCTGATGGCTCCGGCCTATGCAATGTCGGAAATGCTGAACGATATGGGACTGACACTGCAGGAATTCGACTTCTACGAAATACATGAGGCATTCGCAGCTCAGACACTGGCAACACTAAAAGCCTGGGAGTCGGACGAGTTTTGCCGTGACCGGCTCGGCCGGGAAAATGCTATGGGCTGTATCGATCGGGACAGGCTCAATATCAAGGGCGGCAGCCTGGCCATGGGGCATCCGTTCGCGGCGACCGGTGGACGAATACTTGCCAGCCTTGCCAAAATGCTGGATGAGAAGGGACAGGGCAGAGGCTTGATATCCATTTGTACCGCCGGTGGTATGGGCAATACAGCGATTCTTGAACGCTAGCCAGATATAAGCTGTACAGCCAAATGACAATCAACAACCAATAAAACCAAGAGACGGGGAAACTGACAATATGAGTGCTTACAACGATTTTGTAACCACCCTGAACGGGATACTCTGGCACAACAGTGTGCTGTTTATCGTACTGGGTACCGGCGTTCTTTTTACGTTCTGGAGCGGGTTCTGCCAGTACCGGGCACTGACACACGGTGTCAATGTGGTCAGAGGCCGCTACGATAGTCCGGACGACCCGGGAGCAATCAATCATTTCCAGGCTTTGTCTGCTGCGTTATCGGCAACTGTCGGGCTGGGCAACATTGGCGGTGTCGCTTTAGCCATCGCTTTGGGTGGCCCGGGGGCTGTGTTCTGGATGTGGATCGTGGGCATTTTCGGCATGGCGCTCAAGCTGACTGAAGTCACTCTTTCGATGTTGTATCGGAATACTGACGACCCGGATAATCCGCATGGCGGCCCGATGTGGGTAGTCTCCAAGGGCCTTGCAAAACACTCGAAAGGGCTGGGCAGGGTTGGTAAAACAGTCGGGGTTATTTTCTGTATCACCCTGCTGATATCAACCATTACCGGCGGCAACATGTTTCAGGCATGGAACGTAGGTGAGCTGACACAGGAATATTTTGGCATTCCCAGTGTGGTGACCGGAATCGTGCTGGCCCTATTGGTCGGCATGGTCATTCTTGGTGGTATCAAGCGAATTGGCGCTGTTGCCGGGCGACTGGTGCCATTGATGGTCACCCTCTACCTGCTGGCAGGTAGTTATGTGCTGTTCATCAATTTTTCGCTGATCCCTGAAATGTTGGTTCTGATCATCAAATCAGCCTTCTCACCCACTGAAGCCAGTGGAGCTTTTATTGGTGGCACCATGGCCTATGCCTTCTTGTTTGGCATGAAGCGCGCATTATTCTCCAATGAAGCGGGACAAGGATCTTCACCAATCGCACACTCCGCGGCAAAAACGAATGAGCCTGCCAGGGAAGGTATTGTCGCAGGGCTGGAGCCCTTCATTGACACATTGGTGGTATGTACATTTACCGCCCTGGTCATCCTGAGTACCGGTGTCTGGAACCGGGCACCAGAAGCAGCATTGACCAGCGCCCCGCAGGCAACCTCTGTCGAGCAAGGCGGGTGGAGCCTGGAAAGCCTGGCGGTACCGGAGCGGCTATCAGGATCCTGGAAAGAGGGTGACAAAGTATTCGTTATCGTGAATGCCCACTACAATCCGCAAAGTGACAACACGCTTCATCGCCTGAATGGCAGGCTGGTCCCGGGCGAACCCGGCAACCTGGTCATCGAATGGAGTGCTTTTCAAAGTTCCGAAAGACCAGTGGTCAATGACATGGGGCTGTATGTGAATTATGTCGGTGCCACACTGACAGCCAAGGCTTTTGATACCGTGACGCCTGGTCTGGGCAAATGGCTTGTTACTGCAGCAGCGTGGTTATTTGCCATATCGACGATGATTTCATGGAGTTACTATGGTGAGCAGGGCGTCGTTTTTCTCGCCGGGCAACGTGCGGTTGTTCCTTACAAAATTATCTTTTGCATACTGATTATTGTCGCGACACTGGGCTTTATCAAAACTGATGTACAGCTGGACAATCTGACCGGCATAGGAACCGGTGTCATGCTGTTCGCCAATATCCCCATCATGTGGATATTCGGACGACAGGCAATGGCCGCATACAAGGAGTACATCCAGCGATTGAAAGACGGGCGAATGGGCCCGGGCCACGCACCGCCACCTCTGGAAGACGTGTATAGTGGCAAGGATGTCGCTGGCTGATCATAGGAGCTGGATATGCCTTGGTGGGGTTGGGTAATCATCGGAGTCCTGTTGCTGGGCGCGGAGCTTTTCGGCGTTGATGCCGCATACTTTCTGGTGTTCATCGGCCTTGCCGCCATCATTACGGGGCTGGTCGGATTAGCCGGATTTGAGCTTGCAATGTGGGCCCAGTGGTTGCTGTTCGCGGTGCTGTCCATCGTAACCATGGTGCTGTTTCGCCGACGCCTATATCAGCAACTCAGGGGTGACGCTGCAGGCTTCAAAGGCGGTCTTGCCGGGGAGTCATTGAAGCTGGAGGAGACCGTGGCACCAGGTGACACCTGCCGTGTTAACTATCGTGGCACGACCTGGACGGTAGTCAATGGTGGTACCAGCGTTATCGAACCGGGAAGTAACGTAAAGATTGCCCGTGTCGATGGTCTGAAGTTAATCGTTAACCGGCATGAAAAGAACACCCGTGTCGATAGTCTGAAATAAATCCGTAACAAACAGAAATGAGGTTCAGAAAATGGTAGAGGGAACAGCCTTTTGGGTAGCAATTTCCATTGCTGTCATCGTCATTATCGTTGTTGCAAAAACAGCGGTCATTGTCCCGCAGCAAAGCGCTTATGTAGTAGAAAAACTGGGCAAGTACAGCCGGACACTACGCGCCGGATTTCATATTCTGATTCCTTTCCTTGAACGATCAGCCTACAAGCATAGTCTGAAGGAACTGGCTTTTGATATCCCGGAACAGATTTGTATCACAAGGGATAATGTTCAGGTCGGTGTAGATGGCGTTTTGTATCTGCAGGTACTCGATCCACAACGGGCATCGTATGGAATAACCGACTACGGATTTGCTATATCCCAGCTCGCACAAACTACCCTGCGTAGTGAAATAGGCAAAATCGATCTGGACAGAACTTTTGAAGAAAGAGCGTCAATTAACAGTAATATCGTTTCCGAACTGGACAAAGCCTCGGATCCCTGGGGCGTCAAGGTTCTGCGCTATGAAATAAAGAACATCAATCCACCAACCGATGTACTCAGTGCAATGGAAAAGCAAATGAGAGCAGAGCGTGAAAAGCGAGCTGTTATCCTGAATTCAGAAGGTGAGCGAGACGCGAAGATTAATGAGGCAGAGGGTGACAAGCAGCGCCTTATCAAGGAGTCGGAAGCAGTCAAGCAACAACAAATCAATGAAGCTGAGGGTGAGGCCGCAGCGATTCTTGCTGTTGCGACCGCAACGGCTGAAGGGCTCCGTCGCGTCGCCGAGTCAGTAAAGGCCGAAGGTGGTGAAGCAGCGATGAAACTTCGAATTGCAGAGGATTACGTCAAGCAGTTCGGTAACCTTGCAAAAGAAGCTAATACACTTGTCGTCCCGGCAAACCTCAGCGATATTGCATCTATGATTGCCTTGGCCACCAGCATCATCGGAAAGGACTCCATCCCCCCTGGCAACCCAACAACTCGCCCCCTGTCGTAGGAGTAGCTTCCAGCCGTAACCCTCACACTAACCGCCGGAGTTCCCTGTGCAATCCATTGTCCGAATAATCTCCCTCACCCTGCTACTCCTGGCAGTCAGCAACATCAGTTTCGCTGCACCAGAGTCAAACGGTGCCCGAAAAGCCATCCTGGTAACCGGGGCAAGCACCGGTATCGGCCGCAAGATAACCGAAGTTCTCGCTGCAAACGGTTACTTCGTCTACGCTGGTGCACGCAAGCAAAAAGATCTTGATGCCCTGAATGAAATTGAAAATGTGCAGTCCATCCGGCTCGACGTCACCATCCAGCAAGATATCGATTCAGCCGTGGTCACTGTTCAGGATGCCGGTCGTGGCCTGTACGGGCTCGTCAACAACGCCGGAGTAGGCATGGGCGGCCCGCTCATCGAGCTCGATGAAAAAAATGTCAGGTGGTTATTTGATGTCAACGTATTTGGCGTGTATCGAATAACCCAGGCATTTGCGCCATTGATTATTGAAGAGCAAGGTCGAATCTTGACGATTGGCTCTATCGCCGGGACTGTGTCGGGTGCTTTTTTTGGCGCCTACAGCATGACCAAACATGCAATAGAAGCCTATATAGAGGCTCTCGCCGAGGAAATGGAACAATTTGATGTTCAGGTGAGTGTCATCGAGCCGGGCAATTATCGATCAGAGATCAGTCGCAGTGCTCGCAATAGAGGAGGCGAACTGACTGATACACAACTTGCCTCACCGTACGCTGAGTACTACCAACGCCGATTGGAAGGATCGGCTGACCGAAGCCAGCACAAAGATCCCGACGAGGTTGCGGAGGCAATTATGCATGCTCTGTTCGACGAGCGCCCCAGGCTGCGTTATATGGTAGTACCCAATCGCAAAGAAGCACGCTGGACAGTAGGGGCCGCCATCCGGAAAGTAGCGCAATTAAATGGCGGGCAAGAGCACGCTTTCAGCCGTGACGAACTGATCGAGATGCTCGACAATGAGATGGGCGGCGGTGAAGAATAGATAGCCCGGATATCTGGTTGCCAGAATTAGCTGGACAGGATCATTGCAACAAAAACCACTACTCCCAGCACTGTTGTAACTAAAGTAAGTTTTCGTAGTTTTGGCGTTTTCCACGCCATGGTAAAGCCTGTTATAAGCAACAAAAGCAAGGCAGTTGCCAGTATGGCAGCATACACTTTAAACGGCACACCGCCTTTTGCTTTATGCAGTTGTACAAACTGCCGGTACCAGCTTGTTTGTTTTATTTCCAGCTGTGCAATAAGTGGTTGTGCTGTTGTCGCTATAATCACATCCCTGCTTGAACCCGTCCACTCCAATTTGAAAGAACTGCCAATTGTTTTAATTTTTGCCTGCCCGGTTGGTAGCGCCAGGTTTCGTTTCTTTAATTCCCTTTCCGCTAAACCAACAAGCTCTCCGAGTTCTTTCCGGAGAGGACTTGCAAGATGCAATTCGTGCACGATCGTGTCATAACCACCTTTAATATCCCAGGTGTAAAGGGCACCTGTTATAAAAAACATTACCGCGACAGGCAGAATAAAAACTGCTAAAAGCGCGTGCACTTTCATCAGCACTGAGCGACTAAAAACTCCCATAAACTATTGCCTCATCTATCTTGATTTAGTGCAGCCGAGCGTCAACTCATCCGGTTTTTCCTTAATAACTTCACCCACTGATGTAATGCTCCATCTGTTCAATCTGGAATTTCTGCTCAGCAATAATTGCTTTTACCAGATCACCGATAGATACCATACCGACGAGTTGTTTAGCTTCCAGGATCGGCAGGTGTCTGACGCGCTTTTCCGACATGATCGCGAGGCATTCTTCTATTTCCTGATCCGGCCGGGCGCAGACGACATGGCTGGTCATGATTTCCTTGACCTTTGTGTCGCTGGATGTCCGGCCCTCAAGGATCACTTTTCTTGCGTAATCCCGTTCCGAAAGAATACCGGCAAGCTTCTCGCCCTCCATGACAATTAAAGCACCAATTCGTTTCTCGGCCAGAAGACGCAAAGCCTCGATAACGGGTGCATCGATCTGGACAGAAAATATTTCACTGCCTTTGTTACTCAGCAGTTCTTGTATCGTGTTCATTCGTCACCTCCTCAAGACCCATGCCGGGTTGTGGAGCGACTCGAAAGCATAGTTGAGACCGCTTCGAGTCAACCAGACATATACCAGTGCCATGGCTCATAGATAAAGCCATAAGCATTATTTTTACCATATGGCATTGCAAATTGAAAATCTGCAGCATTCTCGACCAGCCATCGAAAAGCTTCTGTAGTCTCAAACTGCTCCACCAGCGGCGGGCAGCCGGTTACTGCTATATCTATGGCTTTTCCCGTATGGTGCTGACTAAAACCAGGAGCAGCATTGGTAAGTAATATTTCCTCGATGGACTGACCCTTGGCCAGTTTCGCTTCCAGTAAACTCGCCTGATAACCAAAACTGCGGAACGCCGACACTACAAGCAGCTGGATACCCTCAGTCATCGCGGCATCACGCATTTTAACCCATTGTCTGGCAGTGTCTGGCTCAAGCGACTGTGGCCTTCCCAGGATGTCGCCATCCACGGGAACCAGCTGCTCAGCTTCCGGTTGCGCCGGGATATGCGGGTTCCGGCCATAGTCCTGCCTGATACCCAGCTGAAAATGTATTTCCTTTATTTGTGACATTTTCTCTCCGATCAGTGTGACGCTATCTGGTTATCCATCCAGCGCATAGGTAAGCAGAAATGGCAGCATCAGGAAAACAAATATTGTTGAAACAAGAATTGACCCGGCCACATCTTCAGGATGACGATTGTAGCGGGACGCCAGCAGAAAATTAAACACGGCCACCGGCATAGCGCTCTGGATCAAAACTACTCCTCTCATAACCCCGCTCAGATCAAATAACCAGACTGCCGACCAACCCATGGCAAACCCGAGCAATGCGCAGGCGAACACCGGGATGATAATGGGGATGAGCTGGTTTATCACAGAGTGACATTTCCACGAGGGATCATTCTGCGACTACCTGATTTCCAAGTATCCCGATCTGACTGATCTCAATTTCCACACTGTCACCCGCCTGCAACCATCTTGGTGGAGTCTGCGCAGCACCAACGCCACCCATCGTACCGGTGACAATCACGTCACCCGGCTCCAGCTGGCAAAATGATGAGCAATATTCGATCAGGGTTGGAATATCAAAACACAAATCTCCTGCACTGCCATGCTGCACAGTCTCCTGATTAACGCGGGTTTCAAGCATCAACTCTGCCGGATCTGCTATTTCATCTGCCGAAACCATCCACGGTCCAAAAGCACCGCTGTGAAAAAAGTTTTTCCCGGCCGTGAACTGCGAGGAATGCCGTTGAAAGTCCCTGACCGAGCCATCATTGAAACAGGCATAACCGGCAACATGTGACATCGCCTGACCGGATTTTATATGGCGCCCGGGTCGGCCGATGATTACTGCCAGCTCTCCCTCATAGTCATACTTGCCGGAAACCGATGGCTTGACCAGGAATCCTCCTTGCCCAACCACACTATCCGGAAACCGGACAAATACTACGGGCTTCTTCGGAGGCTTCTGTCCCATTTCAAGTATGTGATTCAGGTAGTTCACACCAATACAAAGGATTTTCCCCGGATTCGGAATCACGGGGTTAAACCGGACAGAATCGGCATCCAGAGTTGCCCCTGCTTCTGCAGCAGCAGCAGCTTCCAGCAGTACCCCGGAAGCAATAGCCGACTTCAGATCAGGGTACTGCGATATAAACTGATCCGATACAGTTTTGATTCCGTTCCCGGCCACAATGCCGTAGCAGGGCACCCCATCCACACAGTAGCTTGCATATTTCATCGACTCAATCCGGACAATAGTCGGCGCGTTAAGATGATAGTATAGCCCTGCGTCAAAACAACCTCCCTTATAAAAACCATATAAACCCTGAATAGAACGTTCAGGTCGACAAAATAACTGTGTCGTCGGAATACAGAACTAATGAGAGCTAAACCAGGAGCCGCCCGACTAACAGAAGGGCCTGAAGGAAAAGCAATCCTTTCGTTGATGATCCCCATGATGCTGGGAATGATCGCCCTGATTTCCTATACCGTCGTAGATGCCTATTTCATCTCCCGCCTGGGAACCATGGAGCTCGCGGCAGTCAGTTTTACATTTCCGGTGGCTTTTATTGTTACTGCTGTATCGATGAGCTTCAGCGTAGGTACATCATCTGTCGTGGCACGGCTCATGGGCTCAGGCGACCGGGAACAGGTCCAGAGAATGACTACCCATGCGATGCTGCTGGGGTTTTGCGCCGGTTTGGTGGTCCTGACACTCGGACTGCTCACTATTGACCCTGTGTTCAGGGCATTGGGTGCGGACGAGGTGACCATGCCCATTATCCACGACTACATGCGGATATATTTCTGGGGTGGCATCTTTCTGGTTGTCCCGACAATCGGAAATTCAGTGTTGCGCGCTACGGGGGACGCGAAAACACCGGCGCTCATAATGACGACCGCTGCCCTGTTTAATGTAGTACTCGATCCGATTCTTATTTTCGGCTTGTTCGGGATGCCAAGACTCGAAGTACAAGGCGCTGCATTGGCCTCTGTTATCGCCAACATGGGGACACTGGTTGTTTCTTTTTCGGTACTTTATTTCCGGGAGCACCTGATCAAACCGGGAACCCTGCTTTCGCTGTCCCTGATTATTGATTCGTGGAAACGCATTCTGCATGTGGCGCTACCAACAATGGTCAGCGGCCTGGTAGCACCGCTTACTACAACTTTTATTACTTATCAGGTCGCAGGATTTGGTCAGGCAGCAGTCGCAGGGTTTGGTCTGGCTGCCCGGGTAGAGTCTTTGTCACTACTGGTTCTCATGACACTTGGAGGAGCGATCACCCCGTTTGTCGGGCAAAACTTCGGTGCCAAGAAATATGATCGGGTAGAAGCAGGGATGAGCTTCTCCTTTCGCTTCGCGTTGTTCTACGGCCTCATCATTGCAGCCATCATGGCGGTCAGCACAAAATTCATTGTCAGCCTGTTCACCGATGATCCGCTTGCCGCACATGCCGCCAACCTGCAGATGTGGATTGTTCCGATCAGCTATACTCTGCTCGGTTTCTCAATGGCAACCAACGGCGCATTCAATGCAATGGGCAAGCCGCGCCAGGCAATGTTCATCTCACTGTCACGCACCATCGCTGTATATATCCCACTCGCATGGATCCTTTCCAACCTGTTCGGCCTCGTCGGAATCTTTGTAGCGGCCTCCTGTGCAAATTTCGTATCCGGCAGTATTGGTTACTTTTGGTTCAAGTCAGCTTTCAGCAGGAAGTTTCTGAACCAGCAAACCGCATAGCAGGCGGAGAGAGCTATCGAAAGACTTATCGGCCGTTCGCTTCGATCTGGTATTCCCGCTGCAACGTCTGGAACAACGTGGATGAAGTATCCACCGACAATACCAGAGCGCTGCCATCAGCTACGGGCAGGTATAGCAAAGGATCTTCCGTCGTCAACATGAATGCCCGTGTGCCGTTTCGCAACACAAACCACCCTGCAGCGTAGCCAGGAAGACCGATACCGCTGGTTCTGACTTTGGGAAGCAATTCACTGTCTGTACTGGAATTTATCATACGAGCGTCTGCCCAAATGATCTCACTACGATCTACAGTGCGTCCGAAAAAAGCAGATTTCACTTTCAGAGACTGATCGGTCAGAGATATATCGTTACTGAGAAATACGAACAGTGACGCGCTAAACATGGCTACACCAAGTATCACAACCATTGCTGTTATTCCCGGGGCAATCGTTTTGGTCAGGGCATAGACCGCGCCACTGGTCAGAAGAATCGGCAGCGCTCCCAGCAGCAGAAATGCCCATATAAATGCCCGCGGTGCAGGCACAACAGCGAATGCGACAGTAATCTCGTTCATAACC
Source organism: Gammaproteobacteria bacterium (assembly GCA_024277915.1). Classification (GTDB taxonomy): domain Bacteria; phylum Pseudomonadota; class Gammaproteobacteria; order Steroidobacterales; genus JAJRUG01. The sequence continues at coordinate 11,241 of JAJRUG010000036.1, read as the reverse complement.
ACCACCTATTCTATCAGGACAACCCGGCAGCATCGCAGGTTAATCGGGCTACGCCGCGAAAAAGCTCCTGGCGCGCCTTCTTCTGCCTTGGCAGGCTGATAACAGCCAGATCTTCAGCCGCCTCAAGACAAGCCTGTGACTCAACAGTAATATAATCTCTTAGTGCCTCGACTTCGAATGACTTTTGGCCGGTCAGTCGTGCAGCTCGAATGACCGTTTCGAGATTCTGCCGCATCTTGGGTTCCAAATTAGCCAGCTTTCCGAAATCAGCATGGCAACTGTCACAACCACTCGCAAACACACTGGAAAAAACAGCAATCGATGTTGCTAAACCAACTCCCGTGCCAACCGTTACAGCAACCCCAATCGTAACCACCACCAGAACCAGCGCCGCCGCAACAACAAAAACAGCTACCACGGCAACAGCCTGTGCGGAACCGTTAAGTACAGCCAATTGCTGAGTAACTGCATACAGATCTGCAGTGTCCTGTAAGCTCACTTCTCTTCCCGCAACATCACGGGTTGCGGACTGCACTGCGGACCGGAACCGCTCAATATCAGTATTCAACAAGGTTTTTACCCGGGCCCGAAGGCTGCTTTGTGCATTTTCCTGCAGGATATTTGACTCCTGAAGTTTCCGAATAAAGGCACTATAACTGCCGGAAGACGCCAGATGACGAACATAAGGATCGCTTATCAATTTCAACAATTTGAATGAATCCTTGTTCTTGCGGATGATTTCTCTCGGCACGCCATTATCATGCAAAAACTTTCTTGGGGATTTTCGAAATTCCCTGCGCGTCTTGGGGCTGGCGAGGACACTGGTCCACAGTCGAGACATATTCATAACGGGCTCCCATGCTTCTACCGGAAGCTCCATGCGACTAAAAGCAAGGCGCATCTTGTTGTCTTCAAGAGCCCGGTTACTGAGTGCACCGGATTTCTGCAAGGCAGACATTTGAAATAGCGGGTCTCCGTACAAGCTGCTACCACTAGCAACCAGGCCGGCACCTGCTGCAGATATACCTAGAAATTTTCTACGCTTCATGATCTATCCCCTTTCGGTTTTGTTACCAGGTTATTGACTCAACTGTGCCTGCTGCACCTGCATGGCCTGCTCGAGATAAAAACGGCTCATGATCTCGGGCACAAACTCTCTATAACGTTGCTGAAGCAACTGTCGAATTTTCGGGTGCTGATGCAGGATGACGCAGGCCTGGCAGATATGAACGGCAGCAGCCAGTTTCTCTCCCATTTCATCGTCCGCTTCATCGACCATCAGGCGCTTCATGATCGTATAAGGCCCCTCGACCGACAGCCAGATCTTCAGAAAGTCCTCGTACTGCCTGTAGTAGTGTTCGGTCAATGAGCCGCCATCACCGCTGATACCAATCTTCATCTCAGGAATATGCTCCAGAGTCAGGCCGCAGCACGCGGATAGCTCTTGACTGGGAGTCACAACAGCGTTGTGAAAAAGCTGCCTGCATCCCTCCGTCAGCTCAGAACGATTGATGATATTCGTTCTGGGTTGGTGATCGACGGTAAAAGGCATCCATGAGTTGCTCTGCACGCGAAACAAATTCGGCTGCTGCAGTAAACTGCGAATTTCGGGATACCCAAGAATACGCTGTCTGCAGTTGCTATCAGCTGTATCCGCTTCAATGGTGATTAGCGTGAATACACCGCCCTCTACAAGCGCTGTCGCTGCCTTGACCACGCTATCGAGCGGCACCCACTCCTCGTGATCGAGGCCGGTACTGATATTGATTTCATTAATGCCAGCGCTGACAAGATGCTGCACTGTTTGTTGGCATTTGGTTGCGGTCTTGCCCCAGAATCCATTTGTGACACAGCGGGTGAGCAAGCCCAGTTGATGTGCATGATAAATAGCAGAGAACAGATCCTGTTTGAGCAGAAAACATTCGCCACCGGTGAACACCACAAGCTTCAGGGCGGGGAATCCGGCGTGGGCCTCGTCAATGTGGCTTAACATGGATTGCAACGACAGCCGACCCTGAATTTTCGGGTTACACCCGAAGCAGCACTCTGTACAGGCGGCATTACAGGTATATGTAGTAATCAGGGTCAGTGTGTCTGGCCAGACCGCGCTGTATTCCTGTGGAATGTGTTCGGGCAGTCCGACTACAGTCGGGCTGACTATGACAGCTTTGGAAAGTTCGCAGGTAGTTGGTGAAGACATGGTAATCAGCGCCAGTGAATGTACTGGTCACATGAAAACAGGAAGCCCTGTTTTCTTCACGCTGACAAATTAGGCAGTCTGCTCAGAAACTGAGTTCAGACCGGGTAGCTACTGCGCCCGGCTTCGCAGGGTCTCCCCGGAACTGGCAAATCTGATTTCGCTGGGCGCCTCATACCGACTGGTCTCTCCCGGCACAACCAGATCAATTGCGGCACCAAACTGTCGTCGGATACCCAGCGCTGTGCGAATTGGAGAACGACCACTGCGATTCGCACTGGTAGAAACCAGCGGCATTTCTGCTGCAGCAGACAGCATGGCCGCGACAGGGTGTTTTGTAACCCGAACAGCAACTGTTGACCTGCCGCCGGTAATCCAGTCAGGACAGGAGGCTGATGCCGTGACAATCCAGGTCAGCGGGTGTTCGGATGATTCCTCCAGCCGCCCCAGTTCAACTTCGCTGGGATTTGCCCATTGCTCAAGCTGGGAAAAATCAGCAGCAAGCAATATAAAGCCTGCCGCCGAATCCCGACCTTTTAATCGAATAATTCTTTGTACGGCGTCATGACAGGAAGGATCGCAACCAAGCCCGTAGACCGCTTCAGTGGGATAGGCAATTACACCACCACGATGCAACGTGCTTACGGCTTGCTTGAGTTGGATCGATGACAGCATGGTTCCTGTCCGTCAGCCGGCGTCATGAATTCTAGCTTGAGTCAGATGCCTCTGCTTTCCGTGCAACTGACTTCGCTTTGGACTTTTTCCTCGCCTTTTCGGCCGCTCTCTTTTTAGTCCTTTTTTTCTTCTTTTTCTTTCTGGCCTTCTTTCTGGCAGCCGGAGTTGCTTTTTTCTTCGCCGCCTTCTTCTTCGCTCCGCGTCTTCCTCGAACCGGCGCCTTCGCGAGCAGCTCCTGGCACTCTTCCAGGCTCAGACTGGCGGGTTCTCGATCTTTCGGTACTCGCGCATTTTTTGTCTTGTCTGTTATATATGGCCCGTATCGACCGTTCAGGATTTCTATCCCCTGGTCCGGAAACTCCTTGATCAGACGATTGGCATCTGCTTCTTTCTTGTCACGAACGAATTGTAATGCCGTTTCCAGATTGATCGTATAGGGGTCTTCACCCTTTATGGAAACAAACTTGTCTGCATACCGCACATAGGGGCCAAATCGCCCAATGCTGGCCGATACCGGCTCACCTTCCGGTGTTTCACCGAGTTTCCGCGGCAACTTGAACAGCTCCAGTCCTTCTTCAAGGCTGATAGCACCCATTTTCTGCCCGGGCCGCAGCCCTGCAAACTTCGGTTTGTCCTCATCGTCCTTGGTACCGATTTGCACAAAGGGGCCATAGCGCCCCATTCTTACACTAACCGGCTTGCCGCTTTTCGGATCAATACCCAATTCGCGGGATTGCCCGGCCTCTTCACGGGTGATGTTCTGCTTGTCTTCAACCAGCTTGTGAAATGGCTGCCAGAAATCATTCAGCATCGGCACCCATTCACGCTCACCGCGAGATACCTCGTCAAGCAGATCTTCCATCCGGGCTGTGAACCCGTAATCTACATATTGGGTAAAGTGAGTGGTCAGAAAGCCGTTGACCACGCGACCCCTGTCGGTGGGAATAAACCGGCGGCTGTCCATCTCGACATAATCACGATTTTTCAAGGTAGAGATGATGCTGGCATAGGTCGAAGGCCTGCCGATTCCGTACTCTTCCAGTGTTTTCACAAGGCTCGCTTCTGAAAACCTGGGCGGTGGCTCGGTAAAATGCTGATCAGCTTTAATCTCATTCAAGTCCAGGATATCTCCTTCCTGAACTTTAGGCAGGGTTTTGTCCGCCTCCTCATCTTTGACGTCGTCCTGTCCTTCCTGATAGACAGCAATAAAACCCGGCTTCACAAGCGTCGACCCGGTAGCCCGGAATCGCCCGGTTTCAGGACGATCAACCGGCAACAAATCCAGTGCGACCTGATCAAAAACCGCGTGAACCATCTGACAGGCGACAGTACGTTTCCAGATCAATGTATAGAGCTTGAATTGTTCGGACGTCAGCCGGTTTTTGAGGCTCTCCGGAGTTCGTTCGACACTGGTCGGACGAATGCCTTCGTGTGCTTCCTGTGCGTTTTTTGCCTTGGTCTTGAATACCCTGGCAGTATCGGGAAGATTTTCTGCCCCGTATTGCTGCTTGATATAAGCACGGATTTCATCCAGTGCCACACTGGCCAGGGTCACTGAATCGGTACGCATATAGGTGATCAGGCCAACTGTCCCTTCATCGGTCTCCATGCCCTCATAGAGCCGCTGGGCAGTCATCATGGTTCGCTGGGCGCTAAAACCGAGTTTTCGAGCGGCCTCCTGCTGCATTGTAGAGGTCGTAAACGGGGCTGCAGGATTTCGCTTGCGCTGCTTTTTCTCTACCGCATTGACACGCAGTTTTCCGTTTGCCGCACCCAGCAACTTGCTGCGTACTGCTGCCGCCTGCTCTTCGTTGACAAAACTGAACTGTTTGACCTTGTCGGATTGGTATTCAGCCAGCCGGGCGCCAAAGATTTTCTCTGCGGCCGTGACCTCGGCCTCGATTGTCCAGTACTCCTGCCTCTGAAAAGCCTCGATTTCTTCTTCTCGCTCGACGATCAGGCGTAAAGCGGGGCTTTGAACCCTCCCGGCCGCGAGCCCCTGGCCCACCTTTCTCCACAGCAGCGGAGAAAGATTGAAACCCACCAGGTAATCCAGCGCGCGACGGGCTTTCTGTGCGTTAACCAGATCAGTCGACAACTCCCTGGGGTTATCTACCGCCTCTTTTACTGTGCGCTTGGTGATTTCATTGAAAACAACCCGCTTGACGAGCTTGCCTTCCAGGAGTTTTCGCTCTTTCAGAATCTCGAACAGATGCCACGCAATCGCTTCGCCCTCGCGATCAAGGTCAGTCGCTAGATACAGAATTTCAGATTTCTTCAGCGCATTGGCGATCGCCGTGACGTGTTTTTCATTTTTCTCGATGACAGCGTATTTCATCGCGAAATCCTGTTCCGGATCTACCGCGCCTTCTTTTGGCACCAGATCGCGGACATGACCGTAGGAAGCAAGAACAGTAAAGTCCTTACCCAGGTATTTCTCAATGGTTTTTGCCTTGGCGGGTGATTCGACGACTACTACACTCTTAGTCATCCGAGCCTTCCTTGTTGGCGCACGAGTTCATTTCGAATCCAGTAGTTGGTTTGCGTGATTCCGAAATTCCTAAAAGAAAACCGCGGAATAACCGCGGCTCCATGTCTGGCATCTATCATGAGTCAATCAGTTGACCATGCCGGTGTTTTCTTCAAACACCAGATCCTCCATACGAGCGAATGCCGATTCCTGACCTGGCTGACTGAACAATACCATCAGCACTACCCATTTTACCTGGTCAACATCAATTTCTCCGGCACCCAGCGCCATCAACCGGTCGATGACCAATTCACGCTGTGAGGAGGAGAGTATCCCGATCTGTTCGAGATAAAGTATGTAACCCCTGCAATCTGTATCGAGCCGCGAACACTCCAGGGGACTGAACAACCTGACTGATCGCTCTGCCGGCATGGCCGCGAAGGGTTGTTGCTGCCGCGCATCCAGCTCCTCGAGCCAATCCAGCGCCCGATCAACTTCCAGCTCATCAAAGCCCGCCTGCAGCAGTTCAGTCCGCAACACGGTTTGATCCGGTTCCGGCTCCTGTTCTGTGTATGTCTCGAAGAGATACATGAGTACGTCTAGTACGCTTTCACTCATATCGGATGCCTTTATTCCCTCTGCTGATAATGACCACTGGAAAGTGGTTTTATCCTTCCATCCAACTCCAATATTAATAGCATGGAGGAAACCTGATCCGCCGTCAATTGCGTTCTTTCTACCAGCAAATCGGCTGATACCGGATCCCACCCCATTGCTTCAAGCAATAACTCATACTGGGGATCCGGTGACGCCTCTACGACGGCTGCAGATGCCTCAAATTCAACATGTTGGCGCATTTCACCCAGCAGCCCGGATAGTTCCTCGCCGATATCCTGAGCAGTTTCGACCAGCTTCGCACCTTGCCGAATCAGCCGGTGGCAGCCCTTGCTTAACGGATTATGTATAGACCCTGGAATGGCAAACACTTCTCTTCCCTGTTCACCCGCATTACGTGCCGTGATTAACGCACCGCTCCGCAAACCGGCTTCTACCACCAGCGTGCCCACACTCAGCCCACTGATAATCCGGTTCCGTTGCGGAAAATGCGCACCGCGCGGGGGCGTGCCGGGCGGGAACTCCGAAACCAGCGCCCCTGTTTTACCGATCAATGTGGCGAGCTCCTGATGATACGCAGGATAAATCCGGTCCAGCCCCGAACCACAGACTGCAATGGTTTTTCCCTTCGCTGCCAGCGCTCCATGATGCGCCGCTGCATCAATCCCGAGTGCCAGACCGCTGGTGATGCAGAACCCGTGCGAAGCCAGATAGCGTGCAAAATTTCTGGCATTGTCATTGCCGCCCGGAGTTGCTTTCCGGCTACCCACAATTGCCAATTGGGGAAGAGACAGCGTATCAACCGACCCCGAAACGAACAATGCAACTGGCGGCCGCGCAATTTCTTTCAACAAGGAAGGATATGCATCGGATGACCAGGGCACCAGATGGTGATCTGCATGGGCCAGCCAGGTTTCAAGAGCAACCAATGCATCCTGATCCGGATTGTGAATAGCATGGGCAGATTCAGGACTGATGCCGGCCGCTACCAGTTCAGCCCTGGAACTTGCGACTACTGTACCGGCATCCTCGAAACGTTCCAGCAATTGCCTGATGCCGACGATGCCCAGATCGGGCGCCAACACCAGGGGCCACCAGGGGCTGTACGACAATATCTTCTCCCGTGATCACATAAGGTTGCTGCGACCGCGAAATCCGGAAGAATACTACCAAGGCGTATTACCTCAAAGCGGTGTACGCGCCTTGTCAAACACGTGTATCTCGCTGGTAGCTTCCATGATCAAGGCATAGCTGATGCGGTCGTAGGTTCTGAATACCATTAAAGTCCCTGCAGGCTCATCAGGCAAACGTACTTTCTTCTTGAAAAACCCACTTGCAAAACGATCACTAACCTCTTTTCCTGACTGCCAGGCAGTCAGCACATGACCCTGCTCCAGGCCGTCCCGGTCCCCGCGGTTCAGAATAACAACCTGATACTGGCCTATCTGGGATACGCCATCCACCACAGCTATGATACTTGCGTCGATCCCGGTTTCAGGTGCACGCGGGAAAAACTGCAACGGAACATCAATAGTTTCTGTCAGCAGAACATTACCGGCGGTGGCTTCCTGGGTAGTCGTGGTCAAACGCAGCGTCGCTGGATCCCCGCCCCTGCGAATAGTGCCCACACCAACAAAAATACCTTCATAGGCCACTATGTCACCGTTATCAGGATCAATCAGCGGGTCACCCTTTCGAATAACACTGTAGCCATCATCGTTGCTCACATCACCTCGCACATAGACATCATCACCAGCACCTGCCATCAGGAAACCGTCCCGAACAGACATGATGTATGGTAATTGCTCGGCCTGACCCTGCTCCAGTATCTGACCGCGGTTGAGAAAAGCCCGAATCACTTCAAGGGGAATAACAGGAATGGCCTGTTCGAGCGATTCCTCGCGAATTCTGGGTGAAAGGCGCTCCGTGCCGGAACCCTGCGTCACTACACCACCCCGCTCAAGACGAAGTTGCGGCTTGCCATCGACATAGACCAGCGTCAGGACATCACCCGGATAGATCAGGTGAGGATTCTCAACCTGCGGATTGACATACCAGATCTCCGGCCAATACCACGGATCACGCAAAAACACGGCGGAAATATCCCACAGGGTATCGCCACGCTGCACGATATACCGTTCCGGGTGTTGTGGATTCACCAGCGGGGCTGCGCCCTGCTGCGACACCAGTACAGGCACCATGCTGCCCGTATTGCCTGCCGACACGGTGAACCCGCCCAGCATCGCAATCAGCAACAATGTCACTCGCACAAAAAAGCCTTCCGAACCAGATTCTGGCAGGGAGATATTCATGGGCACTCCATCCCTTTGGTCAAATTCGCGCCGGATCGGGAGCAGCCACTGCTATAATTCCCGTTCGCACACCCGCACGATGCTACGACAACACTACAATCCCGGCCCTTCAAAGATGCCCCAAGCACCCACAGGCACCAGGATCTATATGCTGATATATCATAAATTTAACGGCATTTCATAGCACTGTACACGAATTTGCAAAGGAAACGATATGACGGTGCTCACTATCCTCGAATACCCCGACCCCAGGCTGCGAACGGTTGCCAGCCCGGTTGCGGAAGTGACCGGTGAGATACGCCGGTTGCTGGACGATATGCTCGAAACGATGTACCAGGCACCAGGCATTGGTCTTGCAGCCACCCAGGTCAATGTCCACCAGCGAATACTGGTCATGGACGTGTCCGAAACAAAGGATCAGCCAATTTGTCTTATTAATCCCGAGCTTGTCGACACTCAGGGCCTGGTGATCAGTGATGAGGGATGCCTCTCGGTACCCGGCGTCACGGAGCCTGTTGAGCGTGCCGAAACGGCGCAGATACGAGCGCTGGATCGTGACGGCAATATATTTGAGTTGCCGGCTGAAGGCTTGATGGCTGTCTGCGTGCAGCATGAAATAGATCACCTGGACGGTAAGCTGTTCGTTGACTACCTGTCGGAAATCAAGCGGCAGCGCATCAAGAAAAAAGCAACCAAAACACGCAAACGGGCGGTTGACAGATCAGAAGACCAGTCACGGATATTCTGACGGGAAGCCACTGTGCCAGCATCCAGCCCTGAATCCAAACGGATTATTTTCGCCGGTTCACCAGAATTTGCAGTGCCCGCATTGCAAGCGCTGGTGGATTCCGGACACCGGCTGATAGCGGTGCTCACCCAGCCTGACCGACCGGCCGGACGGGGTCGGAAAATTCGTGTCAGCCCGGTAAAGGCCCACGCGATGAATCTGGGGATCGATGTGTTGCAGCCTGCTTCCTTATCGGGTGGTGACGAACAGCAGCAGCTACGAAGCCTCCAGCCGGATCTGATGGTCGTGGTTGCCTATGGTTTGCTATTGCCCGGGAACATTCTCGATATCCCTGCAGCAGGCTGTATCAACTTGCATGCATCACTGCTGCCTCGCTGGCGTGGGGCGGCACCGATTCAGTCGGCGATACTCAACGGCGATCAGACCACCGGCATCAGCCTGATGAAAATGGATGAAGGACTGGATACCGGCCCGGTTTTCAGTAAAAAAGTGATGACTATTGACCCCGAAGAAACCGCCGGTGAATTACATGATCGTCTTGCGCAACTGGGAGCAGATTTGCTGACTGAGTCGCTGGATGATCTGTTAGACGGGCAGATCTCTCCCGTCCCGCAATCTGAAAAGGGTGCCAGCTACGCCGGCCGAATAAACAAAAGCGATGCGCTCATCGACTGGCAGCAAACGGCACAGTGCATCCATAACCAGATTCGTGCCTATAATCCCTGGCCTGTCGCTCATACCCTTCTGGAAGGAGAGATAATGCGCTGCTGGGCTTCAGCGCTCCCCTCCCCGGACGATAATGCCATGAACAAGGATCCGGGCATCGAACCGGGTACTGTTATTAGTACCGGGCCAGAGGGAATTGATGTGCAAGCCGGCGTGGGCATTATTCGCCTGTTGTCAGTACAGATGCCTGGCCGCAAGAAAATGACGGCTGCCAATTTCCTAAACGGCCACAATGTGCTGAATGTGAAGTTGAGCCTGCCTTGAATAATATCCAGGAGCAGCAAGGGCAGCGTGGCAGAAGTAATGGCGGAATCCCGCGCGGGGTCGCCGCACAGGTCGTCGACAATGTCTTGCGGAAGGGGCAGACACTTGAGCGCAGCCTGGATACTTGCTGCAAAGACCCTGCTCTTGTCGCGGATCATGCCCAGGTCAAAGCCTTAAGTTTCGGTGCGCTGCGTTGGCATCACCGCCATCAGAAAATTATTGCGCTGTTGCTTGATCGGCCGCTGCGACGCAAGGATTCTGTTCTCGAGGCTTTGCTGTCCGTCGGCTTGTTCGAGTTTCATGATCAACGGCAGCCGGAGTTTGCGGTTGTATCAGCCTGCGTGGAGGCCACCAGGTTTATCGGGCGGGGTCGCGCCAGCGGCCTGATCAATGCGGCCCTGCGCAGATTTCAACGAGAGTCCGAATCCATTCTGAGCAGGGTGCTCGAGACAGACGCAGGCCGGTACTCACATCCTGAATGGCTGATCAAGCGCCTGAGGCGACAACTGCCCGACTGCTGGGAACAGGTACTCGACGCTGCGCAGGCTCATCCCCCGTTGTGGGTACGTGTCAACAGATCCAGAATCACCGTCGATGCCTACCGGCAACGGCTTGCAGATGAAACCGGCGTATCTGCAGCGGTAGTCAAAGGGTTTCCTGATGCACTGTGGCTCAACAAGGCGATGCCGGTCACGAAACTACCGGGGTTCTCAGGAGGGCTTGTCAGTGTTCAGGATGCTGCCTCCCAGCTGGTCGCAGATTTTCTTGAAGCCGCGGTTACGCATCGGGTTCTGGACGCCTGTGCCGCACCGGGCGGTAAAACTACGCACTTGCTGGAACGATCCGGCGAAGTACAGCTGGTGGCAATCGACATCGATGCCGGCCGAAATGCATTGTTGTCAGAAAACCGGGATCGGCTGGGGCTGTCAGCCACGGTGCTGACCGGAGATGCGCTCGATCCGGGCGGCTGGTGGGATGGAACACCTTTTGACAGAATTATGGTCGATGCCCCCTGTTCAGCAACCGGTGTGATTCGGCGCCATCCGGACATCAAGTTCCTTCGCCGGGAACAGGATCTCGATGCCCTCGCCTGACGCCAGTACGAGCTACTGAAAAAGCTGTGGCCACTGCTCAAGCCGGGCGGCCGAATTCTGTATACAACCTGCTCATTGCTTGAGCAGGAAAACAATCAGCCTGTCGGCAGGTTTCTGGCCGATCACCCGGACGCAAAGGT
>JAJRUG010000035.1 GCA_024277915.1 Gammaproteobacteria bacterium | reverse complement strand
GTTCCGTCGAAATACCCAGTTTCCGCGCCAATGCATGAACGGGCCCGACACTGTCTCCGCTGGCTATCGCTGTAGTAATCCCGGCGGTGTGCGCTAGTGCAACCAATGCCGCCGCCCCTGGCCGAATCTGCTCCGCAATTTCAAAACATGCCAGCAAGCCCTCGCTACCTCCAAGGTATACTGAGCGAAGTTCGCCCTCCTTCGCCGGTAGTTCGTCTTTCTTGCCCCCGGAGTTCACCCCGGGAAACAACGCGAAATCCCGCTTGCCAATACGGTAAATCCCGCCATCTACCTCCCCCTCGAGGCCTTCGCCAGGAACAGCCTTCACGTTTCTCGCAGCACCCGTACCTGCGCATTCATAAAATGCGGTGGCCAAAGGATGCTCGGAATGAGATTCGAGTGCCGCCGCGATCGCCAGTACCTTTTTTTTGGAATGCGCCCCGTATGGAATCACTTCTTGAATGACTGTTCCTGACTCCGTCAAGGTACCAGTCTTGTCAAATAGTAAATATGTTATCCGCGCCAGTACTTGTAACGCACCTGTACGACGTAACATGAACCCTTGCCGCGCCAGCGTACTGGTCGCCACAGTGAAAGCTGCCGGTGTGGCTAACGCCAATGCGCAGGGGCAGGTAACGACCAGTACTGCCAGCACGATCTCAAACGCCCGTTCGGGCGCTATATTCCACCACACAAACCCCACCAGGCCGGCAACCACAAGTACACCTGTAACGAACCAGCTTGCCACCTTATCGGCAAGCTGAACCAGCCGGGGTTTGTTTTCCTGGGCCCCCGTTATCATATGGCTGATTTGTGCCATCACAGTGTCCGTCCCCACTCGCTGGATCCGAACGTGAATGGCATTCACCAGGTTGATACTGCCTGCAACAAGCATCTCGTTGTGTCGTTTCCTGATCGGTACGGATTCTCCCGTCAACACTGATTCATCGACCCTAGCCTCACTACCCTCCAGTAGTCCATCCGCCGGAATTATTTTTCCCGGATGAACAAGGATGAGGTCGTTGACCTCTATCTCGCGAATGCCGACTGACTCCTGTTGCCCACCTGTTATCCTGATGACTACCTGTGGGAGGTGGCGTGCGAGTGCCCCGGTCATATTCAGTGCCCGGTGTCGCCCGGCCATCTCAAGAAATCTCGCTCCGCTAAGGAAAAACACAAACATTGTTGCAGAATCGAAATAGACTTCGCCACTCCCCGTCAATGTATTCCAGACACTGGCTCCATAGGCAGACCCAACCGCCAGCGCTACCGGAACATCCATACCAGGTTTGCGTGCCTTGATGTCCCGCCAGGCTGCAGTAAAAAATGGCGCACCGGAATAAAATACAATCGGGGTTGCAACCAGGAGACTGATAATCCGCAGAAACTGTTCTATATCAGCATCCATTCCCTGAAATGCACCGGCATACATTCCGATGGCATAGCTGCCGACTTGCATCATTCCAAGCCCTGCAACGATTAACCTCTTTAGCGCCATGCGACGTTCACGCACGACCACCCTGTCAGTTTCATCTTCGGTGTAGGGCGCGGGTGAGTAACCAAGCTGAGAGAGCTGTGAAAGCAACTCACTCAGTCGAACCTGATCGGGCTCCCATTGCAGCTCTGCTCGCCCCGTGAAAGGATCCACAGTAATACGTCCTACACCCGGGATAGTTTGCATGGCTTGTTCGATCAGCCAGACGCAGGCTGCGCATTTGACGCCCTCAAGCAGCAGATGAGCACGGTGGCCACCCTTGTCATCGATACTGACAAATTCACGCTGCAATGCTGGCCTGTCATAGCAAATCCAGCGATTCGGATCGCTGCCGGCCTCAGCACCAACCCCGGCCGGCTCTTCCCGAAACCTGTAAAAGTTCGTAAGCCCCTTGTCACTGATCAGCTGAACAATTTTGCGACAAGCCTCGGAGCATACTATTGCGGCCTCGCCATGAACCTCTATAACCAACGGACGATCAGACCGGGTCGGCGCACCGCAGTGAAAACAATGTCGACCTGAACTCATGGCACCCTAGTTTGCCGCCAGTTCAGCAATAGAGGCACCCGCCGGCAATTCACCGGTCAGCCGCCAAACCTCATCCGGATCAGTCAACTGAAGATACATTCTGGAATTCACATACCGGGCAGACCCTCGGTATAGTCCATCCGATGCCAAGAGTACTGTATCAGCATCCAGATCTGGCAGGGTCGGATGAATCAACTGAAGATGAAGGTAATCCGGAAAGCCCGCTTCTGTCAGATTACCCGTCAGCCTGACACGAAAATCAGCAAGGCCTTCAGCACCGGGGGGAATGATCTCAATATGTGCAGCAAGATCCAGTTCACTTGCGATCGTGTCGCGGTTTGCCCGTTGCTCCGTAACCATGGCAATCTTGCCGTAGTCATCAACGACCAATGCTGGCGGCCCCCCGGCCAGATAAAAGGTAATCAAGCCTCCAACTACAGCGCCTGCGGGCGGAATCATGAGGAACCACGGCCAAAACTGCTGGTACCAATGCCTGTTGTTTTCCATAGTCATCACTTTGCCTGTTGATTTGATGGCAGAATAAACCGCCCTTTTCTGCTGGCTTCAAAAGAGTCATCATCCAGTGTTCTGATGCTGAATACGATATCATGCCCTCCACCGGACGCAGCATCGCGGTGAATGTTTACGCGTACAGTGATACTACCGATGGCACCAGGCTCGAGGCCAGGCTGTACCGGGTCAGTCTCCAGACTTATACCCGGTATACCTGCGACTTCAATCTTCAAATCGTGGGCACGGTCATCCTTGTTGATAACCTTCAAGGTATAAACATTTTGAATTATACCCCCCGGCAACTCCCGGTATAAGGCATTCCGATCCCGAATCACATCGACATTCATCAGATCGCGGCCGGTCAGTGCGAAGATGAACCCGGTGAAAAGCAGCATAAGCAGCAGGCCATAAATCACAACCCGGGGCCGAACTATCTGCATGGTTCCACCCCGAAGTGCATTTTCGGTCGTGTACGAAATAAGCCCACGCGGGTAGTTCATTCGATCCATGACTGCGTCGCAGGCATCGACGCAAGACGCACACGCGATACACTCGTACTGCAGCCCCTTTCGTATATCGATACCAGTAGGACATACCTGCACACATATATTGCAGTCAGTGCAGTCCCCAAGCCCGACATCCGCTGCCGGGACACTACGTTTTCGCCCGCCCCTTGGCTCACCGCGTTTCTCATCGTAAGCAACGACCAGGGTGTCACCATCGAACATCGCACTTTGAAATCGTGCATAAGGACACATGTACATACATACCTGTTCGCGAAGAAAACCGGCATTTCCGTAAGTAGCGACGCTGTAGAAGAGCATCCAGAACACTTCCCATGGCCCCAGCTCGAAACCCGCCATACGGCCGATTAGTTCATTGATAGGGGTGAAATAACCGATGAAGGTAATACCTGTCCACGCAGCAAATCCTATCCACAGAAACTGCTTGGCAGTCTTGCGCAATACTTTTTCAGCAGTCCATGGCGCCTTATCAAGCTTGATTCGGCGGGAAAAGTTACCTTCGGTAATTCTTTCCAGCCAGACGAAAGCCTCGGTCCAGACAGTTTGGGGGCATGCATAACCACACCACAATCGCCCGGCAACAGCGGTGACGAAAAAAAGAGTCAGTGCTGCCATGATCAGCAACCAGGACAGGTAGAAAAAATCCTGCGGCCACAAGGTCACGCCAAAGATATAGAATTTTCTGGCTGGAAGATCGAATAATATGCCCTGCCGATCATTCCAGGTAAGCCACGGCAAAAAATAATACAGCCCCAGCAGCACAATCACTGCATAGCGCCGCAAACTATCAAACAAACCCTCTACTTCACGGGCATGAATTTTCTCCTGTTTGGCGTAGAGAGCCTCGGTCTTGACCGCCTTGTTGTTCATAAAGTCTGGTATTAAGTATTACGCTAGCTGGCATTGCTTCTCGTATATACGAGATACACTGATAAAACACTGGAAATAGTGGTGACTACCCAGAAAAAGAAAAAGCCGAAAGCGTAACCAGTCATGCGTGCAAAACTCATCGGAGGGCTCATTGCATCTCCCAGGAGAGCAGGATCCACCAGAGCGAAAAACAGTAACGTAGCAATACAAGCCGCCAGAAAAGATGCCCAGAGAACAGCCGCAACATTCTGGGCCCGCTGGCTCCAGTGCTTGTGTTGAACCGCGTGTTCGTTTGAAACAGGCTCCGTACTATTATTGCTACTCATGAGTAGCAATAATAGTACGGAGCCTGTTTCAAACGAACACGCGGTTCAACACAAGCACTGGAGCC
>JAJRUG010000034.1 GCA_024277915.1 Gammaproteobacteria bacterium | reverse complement strand
GCCGATCCGGATGATATCAAAGGCACGGCCGTATTTCTTGCTTCCCGAGCCAGTGATTATCTTGTCGGGGAAGACATTGCTGTCGACGGCGGGATCATGTTGCGCTGACAGGCCGGCGTTTCGACCTATGACCCAAACAGGCTCCTGGCGATAACATCGCGATGGTGGGCGGTGTCGCCCCAGGCCACTTCCGCGCTCCGGGCGTGCCGGAAGTACAGCGGCATGTCGTGTTCCTCGCAGTAGCTGATGCCTCCGATGACCTGATGGCCCAGCGCGACGATGCGGCGGCAGGCCTCATTGCACCAGGCCTTGGCGATTGAGACCTGGCGTTCGCAATCCATGTCACGGTCCATCATCCATGCCGTCTTGTAGACTACCCAGCGACAGGCATTCAGATCGGTCAGCATGTTGGCGCAATGATGCTGAATGGCCTGGAAACTGCCGATAGGGCGGCCGAACTGAGTGCGTTCTTTGGTGTAAGGAATGGTCATGTCGATAACGGACTGCGCGGCTCCGACCATTTCCGCACACTTGGCAAGCGTTGCGACACGCAGCACCTTTGCCAGTACCTGCCCGCCGTCACCGGGCCTGCCCAGGCGACGGTCCAGTGGAAGCTGCACACCGTCGAAGTTCACATCGCAGAGCTTGTCACCGTTGGTGGTTTTCAGAACCGTTATGTGCTTTTCCACCGCCTTGCCTTCGACAAGAAAAAGAGACAACCCGGATGCCCCGTCACAGCGTGCCGTGCAGACGATGAAATCCGCAAGGTCGGCGTCGGGAACAAAAAGGCTGGAGCCGGACAGTGTATAAATGTCTTTGGCGCTTGTCGCTGTCATCCGGGTGGTGGCGGGATCATCGCTGCCATCCTCTCCGGTACAGGCCAGTGTGATTTTCATCCTGCCTGCCGCCAGGTCAGGCAGAAGTTTGCCGGCCCATTTTTCATCATCCGATTCGCGCAGGACCATGGCGCCAGGAACAACCGTGGCAAAGAACGGACCCGTCAGGCAGACGGCACCTATTTCTTCAAACAACACGACAAGGTCCGTGAAACTACCGTCTACGCCGCCATATTTTTCGGGTACCATCAATCCGTGCCATCCCAGCCCGGCCATTTTGTGCCAATGTTCTTCATTACAGTCTCCGGCATCGTCCACCGACTTTCGGGCGCTGGAAGGCGGGCGAAGCTTGCGCAGAAAGGTGCGGGCCGAATGCCGGATCATTTCCTGCTCTTCGCTCAGACGTACATTCATATACTTAAGCCCCGCTTATGGAAGGATTGTTGTTCACATCTGGCTCCGGTCGGCCGGCAGCTTCAGTCCACGAGTGGCAATAATATTACGGATGATTTCGCTGGAACCGCCACCTATGGTGTCCAGCACCGTTGCCCGGCTCAGGCGTGCTATCTCACCTTGCAGCGGTGCCCATTTCGAACCTTCCTCCAGACGGCCGAATTTTCCGAGTATATCCAGCGCGAAGTAGGCGAAACGCTGACGGACTTCACTGCCGAACAGTTTCACCATTTCGGATTCATAATTGTTGGGTTGACCTTCGATGATGCCGGCAAAGGCCCAGCTTTCCAGGCATTTCGCCACTTCTATCTCGGTCGCGATTTGCGCCAGCTTGTCGCGCACAACAGGCAGTTCGGCAAGTGGAATGCCATTGCGTTTTTGTTCCCTGGCAAACAGGACAAGCCGGTTCAGAACAGGAACCAGTCGTTCATTTTGAAACAACATGATGCGCTCGTGTCCCAGCGCTTCAATCATGTAGCGAAACCCGTGATTTCTGCGGCCGACAAGCCGGTCTTTGGGGACCCGCACGTTGTCGTAGAATACGCTGTTGGTCAGTTCTCCCCCCATGGTTCGAATGGGATGGATTGATATGCCCGGGGCGCGCTGGTCGACGATAAAAAGCGTGATGGAATTATGTTTGGGCGCTTCGGGATCTGTTTTGACCGCCAGCCAGTGGTAGTCGGCATAGTGAGACTGGGTATTGAAGATCTTCTGGCCGTTGATGATGAAACAGTCGCTTTCCTCAACCGCAGTCATGCGTATGGCGGCGAGGTCGGAACCGGCGGAGGGCTCTGTATATCCAAGGCTGAATTCGATTTCCCCCCGAGCGATTCTGGGTAAAAACGCCTGTTTAAGGTACTCGCTAGCCTGATGCAGGATAACCGGGCCGACCATGAAGCGTGCCACCAGATTGGGGACGTAGGCCTCACGGCGGGCAAATTCCTGGACCAGAATGTACTCTTTTCTGAGAGAACCACCGCTGCCACCGTATTTCGCTGGCCATCCCATTCCAAGCCAGCCTCTGGCGCCGAGCTTGCGTGCGAAAGCACGGGCCTCAGGCCCGATCCCCTTGTCGAGGGCGTGTTGGCAACGGATCTCGTCGGTGAGTTCCCTGTCGAGAAATTCATGTAATTCCCGCTGAAACTGCTTTTCCTCCGGTGTTTTGACTAGACTGAAATCCATAGTATTTTCCATGATGGAAGACCCGCTTATTCACAAAAAACCGGACATTCAATGCCATGTTCAGGGTGACAGCCGGTTGCGTATTAACGTAAAGTATCATATTATACTAATTAGTATCAATTACTATAAATCCCCTGATTTGCAGGTGGATCGGCAAGCAAGTGGAGCCATATATGGCATGCCATGGTGTCCGCGTATTTGGTACGGAATACGGTTCAGGCCTGAACATCAGGGTATTGTGATAACAGGTGCGTTTTTAATTATCGCGTAATTACAACGGGTGCCGGGGAGAGATAACATGGTTCAGCAATGCGCAGCAGCACAGGGTAGTTCAATGGGGGGCTCAACAGGCGGACGGCTGGTCTGGCTGGTTTTCGCAGTTATCGGTCTGGGAGCCACATCTTCAGGTCTTTTTGCCCAGCAGTCCGGTGCCACTTCGCTTGAAGAAATCGTGGTGACTGCCAGAAAACGCGAGGAATCCCTGCAGGAGACGCCGATCGCAGTGACGGCATTCTCGGCAATTGATCTTGAGAAGCGCAGCTTGACCAATCTGATGGAAGTGGGTTCTTTTGTACCCAATGTGAGCATGGCCACCGGGCAGAGTTCCAGTGGTGGCAGCAACAACGGCCAGGTCTACATCCGCGGCGTTGGCCAAAGTGATTTCCTGTTTACCACCGATCCGGGAGTCGGTATCTATATTGATGGCGTATACCATCCGCGTACGCTGGGTGCGGTCATGGATCTGCTGGATCTGGAGCGCATCGAAGTGTTGCGAGGTCCGCAGGGCACGCTTTTCGGCAAGAACACGATCGGCGGGGCATTGAATGTGATTCCAGCCAAACCCACGGGCGAATTCGGGGGCTATGCGGAGGTCACTTTCGGTAGTTTTGACCGGACGGATTTCCGGGGCGGCATTGATTTCCCCATATCGGAGACGCTGTTTGCCAAAGCGGCCCTTTCCTACAAGAATCGGGACGGTTACGGTGATCGTCTGGATTTCGCCACCGGTACTAAAATTGACGAGTCCGGTGACGAGGATCAGATTGGCGGGCGCGCCGCCCTGCGTTGGCTGGCCTCGGATGATATTACGGTGGATTTCAGCTTCGATTACACTCGGGAACGGGAAAAGTCAGTGCCCTATACCCTGCTGGAGGTCGACACCAGCGCGGCCGCGCCCACACAGCTCTGGAATGCACTGATTGGCGGGCCCAGTGGACTTCCGTTCACTTCCGCGTTCATTACCGGCGATCCGGATACCTCTTATGCAACGGGACCGAACAGAAACAATATGGATGCCTGGGGCGTGAATGCCACTGTCGAGTGGGACCTGGGTAGAATTACGGTCAAGTCGATCACGGCCTACCGGGAAATAGAAGCCCTGTTCGGCGGAGACGGCGATGCTTCACCCTTGCCGATCAATTCCACCGAACAGGCACAGGATCAAAACCAGATCAGCCAGGAGTTACAGTTGCTCGGTACCGGTTTTGATGACCATCTGAAATGGGTGGTGGGTCTGTTTTATTTTGACGAGTTTGGTCGTGATGCCAATGATGTGCGGTTGACCTCGGGGCTCTTTAACGTATTCGAGAGCTTGCCCGGCCCGCTGGACGGTTCGCTGCTGGCAGCGCCAACCGCGCCGGGTGGACCGGGCAATCCCATCAATGTTGCCCTGGATCTGGACTTTGATATCTTCAACGAGATCGATATTACCAGTGTTGCCCTGTTTTCCCAGGCGACAGTTGATTTTACCGACAGACTCAGCCTGACAGGCGGGATCCGCTACACTTACGAGAAGAAGGATTATTTTCTGGAACACCGGCGCATTGCCAGTAATACGTTTATTGTGCCGGCCACGACGGTCAGCGCCAGTTGGAATGAGCCGACCTACATGGCCAGTCTGCAGTACCAGTGGACTGACGATTTAATGACCTATGCCAGTTTTTCCCGCGGTTTCAAGAGCGGTGGTTTCAACGGCCGGCCTATTCTGAGTGCCCTTGATGTTGATCCTTACGATCCGGAGTTTCTCAATTCCCTTGAGATTGGACTGAAGTCTGAATGGTTTGACCGGCGTCTGCGTTTGAACATTGCCGGTTTCTTTTACGACTATGAGGATATGCAATTCAACACGATAAGTAATGATCCCAATACCGGTACATTACTGTTGATTGTCGATAATGTGGCGGCGGCGGAAGTACAGGGTTTTGAAGTGGAAATACAGGCAGTGCCGGTGGATGGTCTTGATATCAGCGGGGCACTGGGTTACACAGACTTCGAGATCACCGAAGTTGATCCGGGTGTGCGTGATATTACACTCACCACGCAGATGCAAAGGACGCCCCAATGGAATGGCAGTGTCAGCGTTCAGTACACTTTGCCCCGGGAGGATTTCGGTATCTTTAGTATCCGCGGTGACTTCGCCTACGAGGACAACAGCTATGCTGACACGCTCAATACATCTTCTGCCGTGCGTGAGGCCCATACCATTATCAACGCGCGCGTCACCTGGCAACTGGATAATATGGGTTGGGGTGACGGTTGGGAGCTGACTGCCTTTGGTACCAATCTGACCGACAGGCGCGTTATTGTCAGCGGTTTTTCGACTTTGACCAGTTTTGGTGATGTGACCGGGTTCTATAACCGGCCGCGCGAATGGGGCGTATCTATCAGGAAAAACTTCTGAATACCTGGTCCTAATGGGCGTACACCCGCATGAGTGATAAGCAGACCGTATACGGCAAGGAAGCCGCATCCGAGCGTACATGGATGTATTAACAGCGCGTCTGTGTTCTGCTCATGCAAGTGTACGGAGGACAGGAACTTCTTAGTTCGAAGAGTTTACAAGATCAGGTAACCGTGGCAGGGATACCCGGAACCGTTTACGGAAGGTCACTTCTGCCATATTCAATTAATGAATCACTGGCGGGCTCGTGACAGCCTGAAATGCCGATGCCAAGCGCGTTCGCTTCCTGTTGTGCCATTTGATACAGTCGTGAAACCACGATTGGACTCCAAATAAAAGTTCCGAATTCCCGTACATTACTGAACAGAAAGCTGACACTGCAAATACGTTCATGCGCATTCGGATACGGCCTGCCTCAGGACCAGGCTTCGTACCCCTCCCTGCCGTATGCGATCCGCTTGCCTGTGTAAGTTCTTGCGAGCTTTCATTCGGCCGTATCTGCAGTGTTTCTCCTTTCCTTTATGAGAGCATTCATCGCTTGCGGTCATTGTCACAAGCCGGATTCAGACCAATATTAATATTTTCTTAAGGTAGGTTCTTTACACTGGCAGGTATCGAAAGCAACTGGGATGCCGTGTTGATGGCAATGAAAAACGAGGCAAGTGCCGGTGGAGAGGTAAATCGATATCAGTATTGACTGCACCGGCACGGGCATAGGGGAATTCTGGGAAAATTGTCGGGATGGCAAGTCGGTCGTGGAAACCATCCCCGGGCAACGGCGAAGCTGCAAGGTGATTGAACAGTTGTTTGGCTCCAATGTATGGCTGAACTCAGGCAAATCCCTGCTGGGGTACACCATTGGTGCCAGCGGGACTATTAGCGATAGTCGCTGCACTCAGTATTCGCGATCAGACAACGCATGTATGCCACAATCTTGTTGGAATTTTGTAATGAAACAGGAATCATTGGATATCAACACCGTGCTTTTTCAGTTGTTCGCCTTCGGCGGGCATATTGCGGGAATTGTATTACGACGATGTCAACGCTGAAGCCCTATATATTGTTGACGGGCGCCACCGGCTATTTGGGTAAACATATCCTCTGGCAACTTCTGCAGCAAGGTTATCGTGTTGGCGTCATTGTTCGCCGCAAAAAGAAAAGTCCCGGGGAAAGAGTGCTGGAAGCATTGAAGCCGCTTGGTTCCTTTCCTGCGGAATCTCTCGATGTCATTGAAGGCGATTTGAGACAACCGGATTGCGGGGTTGATACCGGGGTATTGAAAAAACTGACCAGGACGGGTGCCAGCGTATTGGTTCACAGTGCCGCTTTGACGCGCTTTGATACGTATCTGGCTGACGATATTTACCTGAATAATCTGCAGGGCACAAAGCATGTTTATACACTTGCCCGAGGTCTCGGTATTGAAAACTTTCACTATATGAGTACTGCCTATGTGGCAGGTGATACCCGACAGGTTTTTATGAGTACCGCTCTGGATGTCGGTCAGGGATTTAATAACCCCTATGAAGCCTCCAAGTACGAAGCGGAAAAATATCTGCAGGATGTCTGCTCTGCAGATGCAACCCGAGTGGTGATATATCGGCCCAGTATTGTCGTTGGCGGCTGTCCGCTCGGGGAGAACAACACCGTCAGTACAGTGTATTCTTTCATGAAGGCGTCACATTTTATACGGGAATGTTGTTACCGGGGTTTGCAGAGGGGGCGCGGTATTTTTGCTCGCTGTGGTGTCAGGTGGGAAGATGGTGTCCTGTTTATACCGTTGCGCATCGCTGCCGATCCGAATGTCAGTATTAATCTGGTATCTATTGATCATATTGTTGACAACGTGGCCTCCAGACTGGAAACCCGGAATGGAAAATATACCGTAATCTCTCTTCTCGGCGATGATTTCAGACTGAGCAGATTACGTGATGTCATTTGTGATGCTCTTGAAATAAAAGGGGT
>JAJRUG010000033.1 GCA_024277915.1 Gammaproteobacteria bacterium | reverse complement strand
CGGGCACTGGTGGCGGCGTCCGGCCTTTTTTATTTGAGGATCAGGCGGCTTTGCTTTTATGGGAACGCGGCGGCTTGCCTTCCAGCGACAAGAGCCACTTTTTCAGCGACTCCTTGCGGTAATAAGGCTTGTTTCCGACGTAGGTGACGGGAGGGCCGACACGGTTGTCGCGCCAGCTCTTCAGTGTTCTGGGCTTCCTTCCAACGTAAGCAGCGGCTTGATCTGCTTCCCAGAAATCTTCGAGAAAAGTCGTGTCGGGCATTGCCTGCACTCCATTCGTGTTGAACGTGTACAGACTTTTATCATAGTGGTCCCCGCACTCCGTTACATAGTGCGGGTTTTGCGGGATTTTCTTGCAGGAGTCAGATAATAATCTTCAAAAGATCGGCGGCTGATAGCTGATTCTCGGGTGTTCAGGCTGTTCAGCTGGACAAGTTTTTCGCCATCGCGATAGACGGTGTAGTCGGATTCACCGCGCTCGATTTCATAAGCGGAGTCTCTATTATCGGGGAACCATTTCCATGCCTCCTTGTTGGTGATTTTGGACTGTTCATCGAGTAACTGCTCGACCGCTTCAACAATAGCAACAAGTTGCTGCCGCCCACCATGGGAACGAGTTTCCCGGTCCTTCCAAGCAAGCAGGCTATCCTTTACGACTTCGGGGTAGCCGTCATCCAGTTCACCCTTAAGCACTTGATAGAGACTGTCCGGCAGACCAGCAGTCCGAGCCAATTCAAGGCGGTTCCGCATCCTCTGTAACTGGGCTTCGGGTGACAGGTTGCCCATGATCTCGCGCAGGGCTTCCCGGACGTCCTCTGAGTCGTTTCTACCACGTATGCTGACGCTGATCTTCCCATCTTTGCGTTTGATGGTCATGACCGCGCATCCTCGATCAGGTTGCCCACCAGATCGGTAGCCTGCTTCAGCGGTTCATCCAGCAGGTGAGCATAGCGCCGGGTAGTCTGCGCCTGTGTGTGGCCAAGTAACTGACCAATAATCGGCAATGACAGGTTGCTGGACGCCAGCATTGATGCGTAGCTATGGCGAAGGTCGTGCATCCTTAAATCTGGCACCTCAGCCGCCTGTCGTATCGTCTCCCATGCCTTCTTGATGTCCTGAAGAGGTTGGCCTTCCACCCTACCCGGGAACAGGTAGTCGCCGTCGTGCTCGATTCCCTGTAGCAGGTGGACAGCCGCCGCATTCAATGGCACTCGGTGGACGCGCTTCTGCTTGGTGTGGTGGGAAGGTTTGGTCCAGACGCCCTCTTCCAGATCGAACTGGTCCCACGTAGCTGTCAGTGCTTCAGTCTTCCGGCACCCGGTCAGCATCATCAGGGCTATTGCGCTTGCGATGTTCCGGTCTTCGAACTTGTCGAGCACGGCCACTAGTCGCACCAGCTCATCCTTCTTGAGATACCGCTCGCGGGGTTGCTCGGGGAACTTGTCGATGCCTTTGCAGGGGTTGTCCGGAATAGACTTCCACTTCACTGCCAGACTGAACATCTTCGACAGCAGCGACAGCACCCGGTTGGCCTGATACGGGGTGTCTTTCAAACCGATGTGCAGTTTCTCGATCTTCTTGGTGGTGATCTTGTCGATTTTGGTGTGCTTGCCCAGCACCGGGATAATCAAGCGGTCGAGAATCTGTTCGTCCTTCTTGGCTGCACCCGGGCTTTTCTTCACTCGGGCGTGCAGCTTGAGGTAGTCCTCCTTCAGTTCGTCCAGCGTCTCGATATGCTGCTCTTCAAACGGGTCAATGTTCTGGCCGACCAGCTTCCGCTTGTCAATGGCGTCGTCCCGGGCGGCGGCAGCGTTCCAGTCTGGCCAGCGGCCAATGGTGCCACGCCGGTTGCGGTCGTCGAGACGGTAATCCAGAACAAAGGAAATGGCGCCCGCCTTGGTGATACGCACCCCAAAGCCAGGTACCTCTGAATCCGTGTAAACCTTGTTACCGGTAGGCGGTGGTTTCAGTGACCGGATGAACTTGTCGGTCAGTCGGGTAGAATGTTTTGCAGCCATGATTGATACCTCCAGTATCGGTTATGGTCAGAAGCCCGGTATCTGTTCACGCAGTGCCGGGTTTCGCTTACTGTGTCGGACGTGTCGGAAAAATCAGCCGTAACCGAGTGATTTCCACACACTCGGTCAGCGGTGACAGTATCGTGATGATCTGAAAACCAAAAAAATCAAATCCTCGAAATAGTCATCGGGGCCGCTGTGTCGGACCAGTGTCGGAAGAATAGTGTATTTCGTGTGTGCTGTCCATGTACTGACAATGAGCGAGAATTGTATATTATTTTCGTTATTTCAATATGTTACAGGTGTAAGTCGTTGATGCTGAAAAAGTAAAAAAATAGGCTAGAAAAAACTGTTAATCACTAGGTCGGCAGTTCGAGCCTGTCCCGGGGAGCCATACAAGCGAAGGCCGGTATTCTGTTACCGGCCTTTTTTGTGCCCGTCCTCCTGCTACCCCGTTTATCGTCACGTTGCGACAGCGCCATGAAGTCACTCTTCATGTGGAAAACTCCATTTCGAGGCTTGATTTTTATCCGGCTGATAAAACAGCCGAACAAAGGATCCGCCATCCATGGCGATTCGAAACGGAAACCCAACAGTTCTTCATGGTTTGTAAAGTTATGCGATGCATCGATGCATTTAAAAACGGAACAGTGCGCTGGCCGAGATCAGAGAGACATCACCCTCACCGGTTTTGCTGTTATCTCCCACGTCCTTGAAAAGCTCGTACTCGGCACGCAGGGAAAACTGGTCAGTGAGATTAAATTCAGCACCTGCACCACCGGCAAAAGCGAAGGACTGATCGTCAGCGCTTACGCTGATACCTCCACCACTGGCAGAGGCATCGACATCGGCGTAAATAGTGCCGAGGCGCGCAATCAACGAAAATCGTTCATGTAAAGGCAATGTACCCACTACGTGAGCCGTAAACCCCGTAACTTCAACCTTGGCGCTAACGAAGCCGACTATCGGCACTAACCCGCTGACT
>JAJRUG010000032.1 GCA_024277915.1 Gammaproteobacteria bacterium | reverse complement strand
GTCGGGTCAGCAAGCCAAGAATCAACGCGATACCACCGAAAAACTCGGCACTACCGGCCATCAAAGCCATGAAATAACCCGGCTCCAGCCCGATTGAAGCCATAAACTGACCGGTACCTTCAAGCCCGTAACCGCCAAACCAGCCAAATAGCTTCTGGGCGCCGTGTGCTGCCAGTATTGTGCCCACAGGTACCCGCAATACCACGCCGGCCAGACTGGCATCGGTGTTGAGCATCCGTTGAACTAATTTCTTCATGTCTGCCTCTCCTTATATTATTCAGATAATATGCTGCTTTAATCTATTGTTATAAAATATATTTATATTATCTATCGAATATAACTAATTTAATTATTCATTTTTACTGTACTATTGATGCAATAGAGCTTTTCAAGCTATAGGCAACTGATCCGGATGCCATTCAATACTATAAAAGCCAGAATAAAATGACAATTTGACAAATAATTAATCAATATATTTGATATATAACTTATTGTTTTTATATAAATATATTGCTTAATTTATAATTATTGGTAATATTTAATCATATTTTTCGATTTTTTACTCCGGCATGAAACACCCGTTAACCCTTGATGCCCTGGAAGTACTTGATGCCATCGACCGCAAGGGCAGTTTTGCCGCAGCGGCCAATTCACTCTACCGGGTGCCATCAGCAATTACCTACAGCATCCGGAAACTGGAAGAGGATCTGGGCGTTGTCGTTTTCCGCCGGGAAGGTCGGCGCTCCGTACTCACCACTGCCGGACAGGTTCTGCTCGAACAGGGGCGCGAACTACTGGAAGCGGCAGGACGCCTGGCTGAAACAACCCGGCAGGTAGATAGTGGCTGGGAATCCGAGCTGAACATCGGTATCGATTCTATTCTGGAATTCGATCCCTATTACCGGCTGATAAACCAGCTTTACGCCGAAAATCCTGATATTGAAATCAACCTGCATGAAGAAGTATTGGGTGGTACATGGGAAGCGATCATCAGTGGCCGTGTCGACCTCGCACTGGGTGCGGGGGATCCGCCAACCAATACCCAGGGGCACCGATACGTGAGGATGCACTGGGTGCAGTGGGTATTTGCCGTTGCGCCAGAACATGAACTCGCTCAGTGCACGCAGCCGGTGAAACCGCAAGACATCGAATGTTTTCGTGCCGTGGTAGTTCGTGACAGCTCCAGGGATTTTGCGCCACTGAGCCAGCGTCTTTTCAGCAAGCACTCTTTGCTCACCGTACCCAACCTGAAAGAAAAAATCCGAGCCCAGCAAATGGGGTTGGGTGTAGGTTTTTTGCCGCGTCACCGTATCGCCCACCAACTCGCGGACCGGTCCCTGATCGAAATTCCGCTGGAAAATGGTACGGCCGATACCCCTGTCTACATGGTTCGAAAATCAGACCGCAACGGCAGGGCTTTACGCTGGTTTATCGATGCACTGAAGTCGGACTTCAGCCACTGAAAAGGATTTTCCTTTGACAACTGATCAGATCATTTTATTCGGACTACTGGTTGCCATCTTCGTGCTGCTGATCTGGGGGCGCTGGCGATATGACATTGTTGCATTTGGTGCACTCGTCGTCGCACTGATCAGCGGCGTCGTTCCGATTGAGCAAGCCTTCTCCGGGTTCGGTCATCCGGCAACGGTCATCATTGCTTTGGTATTGATCGCCAGCCGCGCACTGTCAAATTCCGGCGCTGTTGAACTCATTGCACGATATGTCATCGATAGTTCGCGCAAGCTGGGTACGCATATCGCAATAATGTCAGGTCTGGCGGCTGGACTTTCTGCTGTCATGAACAACGTAGCAGCACTGGCCTTGCTGATGCCCGTAGACATGCAGGCCGCAGCCAAGGCGAAACGACGCGTAAGACTGACACTGATGCCACTCTCATTCGCCTCCATTCTCGGCGGCATGATCACATTAATCGGTACGCCACCGAATATTGTCATTGCCGAATTCAGAAATTCTGCGCTGGGCGCGCCCTACAAGATGTTCGATTTTGCCCCGGTCGGGCTCGCCTGTGCACTGGTCGGCGTGGCATTTATCGCCACAGTTGGATGGCGTTTGATTCCACGGGGCAGTGATGAACAGAAGCAACCCGGCGAAATGTTTGATTTCGAAGACTATATTGCTGAACTCAAGGTACCAAAAGACTCCGACACCATCAGCAAACGGGTACGGGAGCTCGATGATGTGGCCGAGGACAATGAAAGCGTCATACTCGGCATTGTACGCCGAGGGCAGCGGCTACCGGGATTCGCCCGGCGCACTGTCATTGAGGCAGACGACGTACTGGTTGTTGAAGCCAGCCCCGAAAGTATTGATGCCCTGGTCGGCGCCCTGAATCTCGAATATGTACGCGGCGAAGACAAGCCGCCCATGCTGGCAGACGAAAGCCTCTCCCTGGTCGAGGTAGTAGTACCCGAGGGGGCACGAATTGAAGGGCGCTCTGCGCTATCACTCAAACTGCTTCACCGCCATGGCGTGACATTGCTTGGTGTATCCCGCCAGGGCAAACCTTTCCGCGACCGCATTCGAAAACTGCCGGTACATGCAGGTGATGTATTGCTGCTGCTAGGACCTGACGAACGACTATCGGAGGTTGCCGGCTGGCTCGGCTGCCTGCCCCTTGGCGAGCGCGGCCTGCAGGTCATCCAGCGCCAGAAGGCCGGGATGGCCGCAGGCATATTTGCACTTGCGGTAGTACTGGCAAGTACTGGCGTACTTTATTTGCCGGTAGCGCTTGCGGCAGCCGTAGTACTGCTGGTGTTGCTCAATGTCGTGCCGGTACGGCAGGTCTATGACTCCATCGAATGGCCGGTGATTGTGTTGCTTGGCTCCATGATTCCAATTGGCGTGGCACTCGAAACCAGCGGCAGCACGGGCTTGCTCGCCGGCGGGATCGTCAGTCTCGCAGATGGCTATTCACCGGCAATCGCATTGGTGCTGTTGATTGTCATTACCATGTCGCTTTCTGATGTCATGAATAACACGGCAACCGCCGTCATCGCCGCTCCTATTGCCGTCGATATGGCCGATCGCCTTAATGTGAGCCCTGACCCCTTTCTCATGGGTGTTGCAGTAGCTGCCTCATGCGCATTCCTGACTCCGATTGGTCACAAGAACAATACTTTGATCATGGGGCCAGGTGGCTATCGGTTCGGGGATTATTGGCGCATGGGACTGCCACTTGAAATTCTGGTCGTCGCAGTCAGCACACCGATGATTCTCTGGGTGTGGCCAATGTGATGTAACTCTCAAACTTTCTGACCCAAAAAGTAGAGAATCCGTCAATGTTATTGACACTGGCAGTGGATAGAACGATATGACCAGTCTTCGGACTCGACATTCGACACAATCGACCCTCTTCTTTCTGACCCTGCTCCTGTCCGCCTGTGGTGGTGGTGGGGGAGGCGGAAATGGCGGGAGCCCCAATCCGTCACCTGCCCGCAGTACTACTGGCTGGCAGCAAGGCAGCTTTCTTGATGCTGCTTCATTTTTTGCTCGCTGTGCGGCACCGCGTGGTGGCGTCAACCCCGCCACCAATCAACTCTATCCGGATATCCAGGGTTCCGCTGAAGACGAGAATAACTTCCTGCGCTCATACAGCAATAACACCTATCTCTGGTACGACGAAATCGCCGATCAGGACCCGGGGTTGTTCAGCGACCCGCTTGTCTACTTCGATGAGCTCAAAACCACAGCGACGACTGCTTCCGGCCAGGCAAAAGACAAGTTCCATTTTACCTACGATTCGGAAGCCTGGTTCCAACTGTCACAGTCCGGTATTGCGGCAGGCTATGGAGCAAAGTGGTTCATCACCAAAAACACACCACCACGCAACATTGTGGTCGCCTACACCGAACCCGATTCTCCGGCAACGGATAGCCAGGTCAATCTTGTCCGTGGTGCCATAGTGCTCACCGTTGATGGTGCAGATCTTGTCAACGGTAATGATGTTGATACGTTGAATGCAGGGCTTTTCCCGGAAACCATAGGTGAATCTCACACTTTCGAAATTCTTGATCCCGGCTCACAAACAACACGAACAATCACCATGACATCAGCTGATGTTACATCCGATCCCGTACCGGAGGTCAGAAAAATCAGCACTGCAACGGGTGATGTCGGCTACATGGTATTCAATACGCATGTCGCAACAGCCGAACAGGCACTGATCAATGCAGTCGATCATTTTAACTCGGGCGATGGTATCACCGACCTGATCCTCGACCTGCGCTACAACGGCGGCGGGTTTCTCGATATCGCCAGCGAATTCGCCTATATGATTGCCGGTGATGGCCCCACTGCCGGTCGGCCTTTCGAAACACTCCAGTTTAATGACCAGCACCCGGCCACGAACCCGGTAACCGGACAGCCCCTGGCACCAACTCCCTTTCACACCGAGACCCAGGGGTTCTCGGTAAACGCTGGAACAGCTTTGCCAACACTCAATCTCGCACGGGTCTTTGTCATTACCGGATCTGGTACCTGCTCGGCCAGTGAAGCCATCATGAACGGATTACGCGGCGTGGACGTCGAGGTCATTCAGATCGGATCGACTACCTGTGGGAAACCTTATGGCTTCTACGCAGCCGATAACTGTGGCACTACCTATTTCACCATCCAGTTCCGTGGCATCAATGCCAGGAACTTCGGTGATTACACTGACGGGTTTTCACCCTCCAATACACGAACGAATATCGGCACCGTTGTACCCGGATGTTCAGTCGATGACGATTTCACCATGCCACTGGGCAATCCCGGCGAAGCCAGACTTGCAGCGGCGCTTGATTATCGCGACTTCCCGAACTGCCCACCGGTCAGCAAAGTCAGGCAATCCCTCGTAAGCACGATCGGCATACCTTTAGCTGCCAGAAAAGGTCTTGTCCCCGATTCACCCTGGCACAACAACCGCATTCTCCGCCACCGGCGGGAGAGGCTTCCAGCCACGATTCCTCAAGAATCAATTAAAACAAAATAACCCTGTTTCAAGCCGGAAAAACATCCGGAAAAATAAAATTTCTTTTCTGCTCCCAGGCGGCAGCTAATGCGAGTACTCGTCCTTCACCACCGGGGGGGCCGCTGATCTGCAAGCCAATCGGCAGACCCGAGCGACTAAACCCACAGGGAACCGAAATTGTTGGCAGTCCATAAAGATCGAACGGCATGGTATTGCGTGCGGTCAACGGTGGTCCAGCAGCCCTCACCGGCTGCTTTGCTGCGGCAATGGTCATCGGCAAATCCGGTGTTGTCGGTGTGACCAGTAAATCAACACTTGCGAACGTGTCGCTGATATCCCGACGCAGCTGCTCCAGCCTGCGCAGATCCCGCGCGTAGACAGCAGCACTGATTTTGGTGCCGAACTTCACCAGCGAGCGTATCGCCGGCGAGAAACCCTGTGGCGATTTCCTGATCAGCGGACCAAAGTAAGCGGCCGCCTCGACAACCATTACGTTCAGTGCCGGAGGTGCCGGAAGCTCAACCGTTGTTATGCCAGCCGTGAACCCGGCCAGCAGTTCGAGTGCTGCATGAATCGCCGCATCTACTTCCGGGTCGAGTTGTTCGAAGTATCCTCGCGCTGGCTTCCCGAGGCGCAGTCCACTCACACTCATTTTCATCTCGCTCAGGTAATCAACTGACGGCATGACGACACTGGTCGGCTCCTCTGAATCATGACCAGCGACAGCCTGCAACAGAATCGCTACATCAGTCGCACTCCGGGCAATCGGGCCGACATGATCCAGCGATGACGAAAGCGGAATCACGCCGCGGGTACTCACAAGGCCATAGCTTGGTTTCAAGCCCACGACACCGCACCACGCCGCCGGCTGTCGAATGGAGCCACCGGTATCTGTGCCCAGCGCACCGTAGCAAAGCCCGGCAGCTACAGCCGCAGCGGGTCCGCCTGAAGAACCACCGGTGCTGTAACCTTCACGCCACGGATTCTGCGTTGCGCCGAAAATGCCGGTAGTAGTGGACACACCTAATGCACACTCGTCCATATTCAGCTTGCCCAGAATGACTGCGCCGGCCGCTTTCAAGCGGCGGACGACCTCAGCGTCGGCATCCGGCACCCGGTCGACCAAGGCCGCTGCGGCAGCGGTGGTCCGGATACCGCCAGTATCAATATTGTCTTTTAGACCAATCGGAATCCCGTGCATCGGCCCACGGTACCGACCCCGTGCCAATTCCCGTTCATGGCCCCTCGCCGAAGCCAGTGCCTGCTCTGCAGTAATCGTAATGAACGCATTCAGTGCCGGATTGCGTTTCTCGATTCGTTCAATGCACGCCAGTGTCAGTTCGACTGGCGAGATTACCCCTCGTCGGATGCGATCAGATACTTCAGCGAGACCCAGACCAGCCAGCGATGCTTGCTTGCTCCAGCTTCGGCTAGCATAAAAGAGACTGCCGGTAGCGATGGCTGTGGTCAGAAACTCGCGCCGGTCGATCACAAGTGGAACTCCTGAAAGCGATTCATATTGCCGGCATAGGCCGAGCCAATGCGACCTCACCATGTCGGCTATGTCACAAATCGTCGGCTATGTCACAAATCATTCAGGCTTGATGAATTTCAATGTCATCCGGTCACTCTCGCCGATCTCCAAGTACTTTGCCTGGTCTTTTTCACCCAGCGCCAGTGTCGGTGGCAGTGTCCAGACACCCTCCGGATGATCCTTCGTGTCCTTCGGATTCGCGTTGATTTCTGATCGACCAACGAACTGCAAGCCTGCCGCCTCAGCATGCCGGATGACTTCTTTTTCCGGCACATAGCCTTTCTTCACCCACTCCATGCCAATCATGTCGGGCTCGGCACGATGCTCTGTCAGGCCCAGCACACCGCCGGGTTTCAGTACCAGGTAGGCAGCCTTGAACACCTGATCCGCTGTCCCGTCCTCAACCCAGTTATGAACATTTCGAAAACTGACCACCAGATCCGCACTGCCGGCCGGGGCAAGTTCCGGTTTCCTCGGTGGTGCAAACTCAGTAACCTTGACCTTGCTATAGATCCCCGGGCGTGCGGCCAGTTTATCCTGATACCTTTTGGCATTGCGGCGCAGATATTCGCTTTCAGATTCGCTGTCGTAATTAGCGGCAATCAGCCTTCCATTTTCCCTGAGAAATGGTGCCAGTATTTCCGTATACCATCCCCCTCCCCCGGGCGAGATTTCCACAACGGTCATATCATCGCGAACACCGAACCACATCAAGGTTTCGACAGGATGCCGGTACGTGTTTCTTGCGATATAGGCTGCGGATCGATGCTCACCTGTTATGGAACTTTGCAGCTTCTTCTCGCCTGTATCACCGACCGCGGAATAGAGGGGACAAGCAACAAGCAGGCTAATAACCAAACTGCGTAGAAAAACGGGCGTGGCTTCATGATTTTTCATAAATGTGGTTCCTGACAACTGGCATGTGAGCGATTCAGTGACAATAAACAGAGATTGACACAACGATGGCACCCTGTCATTGAAAAATGCGTGCTGCGATGCAGTTAGACTGCATGTTGTGCTGGATATGTCACAAGGCGCTGATGAGTAAAAGGCTATGCGTCTTATTCAAGAAGTCTGAAGATGCCTGCCTGGTAACGAATTCACTAAGTGCAGAGCTCCACCTGGATGCCAAGGTGCGAAATGCAGAGTAAACAACATGGCTGATGTTGTTCATATTCGAATAACATCGTGATCCTGCCAATTAATAATTGTAGCGAATACGGGCATATATATTGCTGTTGTCTTCAAACTGATTAAAAAACGTATACCTCTTATTGCCGCCGAAAATATTGCCCCCGCCGGTGAATGACCAATGATCACTGTATCGATAAGTCAGTAACGGCCGGAGATAGTAGTCATTGTCACTGGGGGAATAGAACACAAATAACGACAATGTGACCTTATCCTGATCCAGTCGGTAGTTAACTCTGCCGGTCAAAACATGGCGGTATTCCTCAGGTTCAAACTGCGGCATAGCTGAGTTGGTAATCAAGGCATCATAATCCTGAGTCCATTCCATATAGTACTGAAAGGCCATGGTTAAATTAGTGATCGCCTCTTGTTCGTAACCCAGCAACAAACGAAGCTGATCATTCGGTACTCGCGGGTCGTCGCCGCTGCGATCATCCTTTGAGGCGTAGTACACAGTTTCTACATTAAACAGCCCGCTGCCGAGAGGCAGCCGCGCACTAGCACCGATAGCAGCCAACCTTGCAAAGGTTGCCTGTAACGTATCGGTAAGGGCTGTTGGTTGAAGAAAATATCCGTGGTAAGCATAAACCGCCAACTCGTTTCCCCCGAGTGTTTTAAACAGGCGTATAGCAACCTCGCCATTTTCGATACCCTGATTCGGCTCAATACCACTTAGTGGTGGATCGGGCGCAATAAGTTGCCCGGCAAGTGGAGAAAAAAATGAAAACCGCTCGCCAGTCAGGAATTTATCCGGTTCAAATACCGGCATCCATATGAGATCAATGTTGATGGCATTGCTGTATCCAGTCACGCGAAAGGCATTGGATGGCGCCTTGAGGTACTCGTCATCCCGGCCAGAGAAGAAACTCACCCAGTCCTTCGGGAACAGATCATTCAAGAACACCAGGTCGCCAGTTCCCCATGTCAATATTTGTCGTCCCAGTTTCACATCCCAATTCGAACCTGGTGAGAACCCAAGTGCCAAATCCCGCAGCTCACCATCTAGCTCACCCAGGTAGCTGTCGTACCAGACGTCTCCGGTGAAGCTGATGATGAGCCTCTCACCAGTCCATTCAGTTTCGAGGCGAATGCGTGCATCACCCAGCGTTTGCTTTCGGCCAACCTGCTGATCCCTTTCCCATCGAGTACCCAAAGCAGCTTCAATAAATCCGCTCCATAGAAGACCAGAGCTTTCCGCATCTTCCCACTCGTCGCCTCCCCAATCATTCGCTTCTTCCTGAGCTGACAAAGATTGGGCCAGTAGCAACAGGCATATAAAAAGACCGGGTGATCTCATTTTTTCCCGGCTGGTCGTTTCAGCCAGTCACGTGGCGGGCGCCGCAAAGAACGTTCTGTGAAAACCGTCTCGGGTATCCCGAGATCATAGGCAATATAGCGAAATTCCATGCTGGTCTCACCCTTGCCATCCAGATCAATAACCCGGCTTTTTGTGACCGTCGGGTGACCGCCTATATCCTTCACTTCTACAACTTCCACACGCCGATAAACGCGACCCGCTGTATTGGTGTACTCGATTTTCATTGGCAAATAGGTCTCCCGGGCAATCCAGGTGATATAGCTCGAAAATTCGACACTTGAGGGATCTTTCGGCGTGTGCTCCAGCACATAGAACTCGTCTGTTGTCCGAATCAGTGTGTGGTGGTCCTCATCAGGGGCGCGCCCCGAAATATCTTCATAGAAATAATGCGCCCCTACAAAACTGGTACGCTTATCACCTGCAGATATGCGTTTTACAAGATCGAGACCTGGCAGGTAAAGCCACCGGTTATCATCAGCACCGACATGCTTTTTAACAAGAAATACGGTACCCCGAACATCCGATGGCTGCCTGAAAACAACCAGAAAATCCTGGTCACCACCGTCTTCAACATCTCGCCGCAGTACAGTAAACTGCCGACGTTGCTCACGACCTTGCGCATCCCGGATGATCATGCGCGCCTCCGATCGCCCGTCCGCTCCGGCATAGTAGGCGGCAAGGTTTGCCCTCGAGACAATTACATCAGGATCAGTCACCATTTCTGCTTGAGAAGCACTGGTGAGCACTAACGCAACAGCACTCAATATAATCAACCTGATATTAGTCATATCGAGACTCCCATCGTGTCTAACGGCTAGTTAATTTCAGGTGCCGCCTTTTTTTCGCTGCAAAACAACCACCGCCGGCTTATTCCCATGAGCGCCGGCAACAACAGCAACGTTGCCAGGGCTGAAACCACCATGATAGAAGCCATGAAGGCTCCTACAGTAATGTATGGCACTAACGACGCAAAAAACAGCGGCGTAAACCCTAATGCGATTACGATTGCGTTACGCGCGATTGCGCGTGCCGGCTCTTCAAAAATATGCAGTGAGGCAGCGGCAAATGAACCGGCCTCCGCCACCAGAGTACGCATGCGCTGGATGAAATGGATTGCAAAGTCAATGGACAACCCCAAAGTCAGCGACGAAAGCACAGCAATCGGCATGTCGTAGTCCTTGTCTATCCAGCCGATCAATCCATATATGGCGAGGATGGTTACCGTGAGCGGCACCATCGCGAGTACTCCTAATGCAGGTGAACGAAACAACAATGCCATCATAAAGAACACAATGACAAATGCGCCGAGTAAACTTTTCAGCATACCGGCCACCATTTCATCCTGCCAGACGAGGTTAATGTAAGTTTTCCCTGCCCAGTTCGCAGTCACTCCGTCAGGCAACGGGTTTACTCTCAGATAGTCATCCATTGCCGCAACTACCCGTGTCATATCCTGATTGTCGCCACTTTTCAGCTGTAACCAGATCGCTGTCGATCGAAAATCGGGCGTGACCATATGCCACAGGTCCTGTGGCCGATGCGAAGACTGGAATTGGAGCAATGTTTGTGCCACCGCTGATGATGTGGCAGGAATATCGTAATCAGCCTCCTCCCCACCGAATAGCTCACGATTCACTACTTTCACAATGTCCGGCAGTGCGTTGGTCTTCCCCACCCCGCCAGTATTCATCAATGCAAGCTGCATGGTCTCGATAAGATGCAGGGCATCCGGGTCCTGAAAGTACTTACTGCCAACCTGCACACCTTCGGTGAAACTCATCAATGCCTCGAGAGCTTCAACACCCTGCTCAGTCTCGAATAAAAGATCATCTATCGCGGCAATGATTGAATCAAAATACTGCTGTGGACCGACTGCCTCTTGTTCAATTTCAGTACGCACATATGCAATATCTGCTCCGGCGCGCTCTGCATCATTTATCAGTGCTTGCGCTCTCTTTTTGAAGTTTTCGATCTCCGAAACATCCTGGTACTCCAGCACGAAAAACGCATCATAAGTCCCCGCAAAATGTTTATTAAGCACCTGATCGGCAATCCGGATACGGTGGCTATCCTTGAACCAGCGGACAGGATTGTCGTTGATTTGGATCTGCAGGACACCTGCGATGCTGAGCACCAAAATACCCGCCACAATCGCCAGGATGAACTTACTCCGACTAAATGCAAAACGGCCGGCAGCTCGCAGTATTCTCGCAAGTAGTGTATTGGCATCGCTACCAGCCTTCAAACGCGCAAGATTAGCCAGGCTCTCTGGCTTCATCCGAACGATGTAGGCCGGAATAAGCAGTATTGTCACCAGAAATGCCAGCAACACACCAAATGCGACGAAGGCACCAAAAACTTGCACCGGCGGAATGGGCGTCAACAGCAAGGATGCGAAACCTACACTGGTAGTTAACGATGTAAACAACATCGGTTTGTATAAGTGCTGAACAACGCGCTCAATACTCTGCTTCACATCCTTCGAAGGATCGTAGTGATCAGCAAACTCAGACATGATATGCACTGAGTCAACGACTGCAATCGGCATCAGAAATATCGGAATCATCGAACTCATGATGTGCACGGTGAATCCAAGACTCACCAGCAATCCCATGGTGATCACGACAGTGACAATTGCAACGATCATGGGCGCCAGCACAAGCCGGGAATTCCTGAAGAAATACCACATCAAGAGAAAGATCATGAGACCGGCGAGTGGTGCAGATATAGCCATTTGCCTGAACATCTGCACACCAAAGGTATCTTCAGCGACCGGCAGACCGGTGATGTAAAAATCGTCGTTGCTTTCCAGGTCATCAGCGAGAGCCTGAATTTCCAGCGATATCGGATAGCTGAGATCCTTTCTTTTAATGGGTACGTAGATAGCGGCAGCACGCCCATCTACTGACACCAGCGTGTTTAATACCAGCGGCAAGCGTGCCACTTTAGATCGAATGCCCGCAGCGATCTCCGGAGTCTCGGGTGGCTCCCTCATCATCCAGGAAAAACGAATTTCGCCAGACTTGCCCTGAGTTATATTATCTGACAGGGAAAGTGACATGACGTCGGGTGTAATCACGCCATCGATCGCGAGAATGCCGCTGCTGAGCGCATGCAATGCCCCCAGGGACTCCATATTGTAGATTCCATTGGGATCCTTCTCATTGACCATGCCCACAACGATGGCATCGTACAATGCGAACTCTTTCTCAACCCGGTTATGAAAAACCCGATCAGCCTGGCTTGCCGGCAACATGTTTTCCGGATCAGTATCAATATGAATACTGGGTAACTGTGCAGCAAAGAACAACACCAGTAGCGCGACAATAAGATAGACCGTGCGTGGCCGATTAATTGCAAATGATAAAATAGCGTGCTTCATCCGGTGTCCTTGAGTATTTCACAACTGATCAATTCTACTCAATTTTCGTTACACCGATTATTGAGGAAAGCTGTCTTGCCCAGTAAACATTTTAGCCTGAATATTGTAGCGCCTACCTACCGTCCGGAGCAGTTAATTGAACTCATGAGCTGATTTGGCGGAGGGAGAGGGATTCGAACCCCCGTGGGGCTTGCGCCCCCACTGATTTCGAGATCCTTATAAATCAATAACTTATTGAAAAGGTTGGGTCAGGTAGGTTGAGGCACAGTAACACGAATTTCAGTGAATTCATCAGGTTAGCAGAGGTCCGTGGAGAGCAGGGCAAACGCAAACCCGATGCCGCCGCAGCGAACTACCTGCGCATGATCCGGGCAGACCCGGAGTATGTGCAGCGTTCGCTCGCAACCTAGGCAATAATTCAACTCGGTAACGAAGGCGCGTTGATCTACGTTATAGTCGGGCATCTGGCGTAATCGGAAATAAAGATCAAGAGGCACTCATGCAGATCACTGTACTAGGCGCAGGTGCCGGCGGCACTGCCGTAGCATTCGATTGTGCATCACACGGGCACGACGTTCGCGTGTTCGATTTCGAGCAATTTCCCGACAACATCGCGATGGTTGCCGAGCAGGGCGGAATCCATGCGGAGGGCGATATCTCCGGGTTCGGACCGATTGCCTGTTCCGGCCATGACATTGACGAAGCCTTGCAAGACGCTGAGCTGATTTACGTTGTCGGCCCGGCCTATAGTACCGAGCCATTCGGCGAAGCCGTGGCCGGCAAAGAGCATCCTGCAAACGAGCCTGCAGAATGCGAATCCGATCATTCATCCGGCGGTGACTTTGAGTAACGCCGCCCGCATCGAAATGACGGGCGGGGATTTTCTGTTCTACGAAGAAGGTGTGAGCGATTCGGTCGGCCGCCTGATTGAAACCCTTGACAAGGAGCGCATCGCTATTGGCAAGGCGCTAGGCATTTCCATTCTGCCCGACCCCGAGACAGGCATGCGTCAGGGCTATATGCTGGAAGCCAACTATGGCTCTGGCTACCACAAGGCGCCGGGCTTTCTGGGTATCGGCGCCCAGCCGCAGCTCGATCATCGCTACCTCAACGAAGACGTCGGCTACGGACTGGTGTTCATGTCGGAGCTCGGCCAGCAGATCGGTGTTGCGACGCCTGGTATAGATGCAGTTATTAACATCGCCTCGATAGTGATGGCACGCGACTATAGGGCCGAAGCCTTGCGAACACCGGAATCGCTGGGCATTGCGGACCTCTCCGCCGAAGAACTCGCAACACTGTAACTACAGCTCTCGTCACTACCGCGGCTGCAGCTAATGATAGACAGCGAAGCAGCGTATCTTGGGATCAATGCGTTGGATATTCTGAAAGTGACGATGGGGTCTACACACGGAGCCACTCGCTTGCGCTTTTGACACTCAAAAAGAAAACCCGCCCGAGAAACGGGTTCCTGATGTCGCCTTACTGACAGCTACTACGCTGCTTTTCGCCGTTTCATCCAGCCCAGTAGTCCCAATGCTGAGCCAAACAGCCACACCGCGGCCGGTACCGGTACCACGCTGACATCGCCCGGGCGAACAGCCCACGCAAAGAGGTTGCCGCCCTTGAAGCCCACGCCTTGGCCGCCGCCGATGCTGAAGAGGAAGACCCACGCGTTGAATGGACTAGGCGCGTACTCCGTTCCGGACCAGTAGTTGCCGGACCGGATATTCGTGAACAAACCGGGCATTACATCTGTAATGCCGTACTGATAATGCAAGTAACCGTACTCGTTATCCCGGCAGGACAGTTCGGTGACCGATGAACAATCCACGACGGTGCCATCGCCGTTTACATCCATACTCGGTAAGCGCCAGTCGCTGTACGTCACACCGACCGCACCAGGGCGCGTATCCACAATGCTCAGGCCGGCTGCCCAGGCCATCTGGTTGTACCACGTATCAAAGCTATTGATGTTTGCATCCTGTGTCCAGGTAATATCCAGAACATCGTCATAGATAAAACCGCCGCCGCGGTCGATCAACGCGGCTTGTGCTGCACCGGCTGCCATCAACAACGTAATAACTGCGATAATAGATCGTGAAAAATAAGTCATAGCAATTCCCCTGATAGCAAGTTGCCCTGCAATACATTCGGGAAATCCCTGCCCTGACAATGATCTTGCAGAACTGATTATTTCCAATTGGTACCGGCCTGACCGGTGTTCCATCATCGGTCAGGCCGGTTCACGAATTGTGCGCCTGGAAACGGGATGAAGCTGTCCGTATATATGCGTAATCCACTTGAACGGGATTCGGTGTGGTGAACATACATGGCCTGAATGATCGCTTTCCAGTTGCCAGCCAAGTTCCTGGTGAATGTCGCCATGGGCGTTGAGGTACAGCTAATCTGCGTACCAGAACTGTACCTCCACATCGGCGACACAACTCTTCAATTTCATCACGATGCCGGGAAATGGGGGAAACCATGATCTTGACTCGATGACCATTAGAGACGTTTTTCAGTATAGCCTCTGGCAAAAACAGGGTCGAACGGTACCTCAGCTGCACCAATGCCGAGAGTAACCCATTTACCCATCCATGCTTGTTCCCAATAGGTTGGCTGTATCGGCGGTGGAAGGAATCTCCTGAGCACTCGTCTCCACTCCAATCCTGACAGTTATTAAACATAATGATAGAAGGGTTGACATGATGGGGTTCATTGGGCCATAGCTAATGCAGACGCCAGTCCCAATAAGCACGGAGGAGACACGTGATGGACGACAAGCTGTTTAAGGAACTTGACGCCAATCTGAAAGAGGCGGTGAAGGTTGCCAAGGGCACCTCGGTACCAACATCCGTGTATGTGATCTTGACGCCGGCTGAAATCAAAGCTATTCGCGCTCGCGTCAAATAGATTCACCCGCTCGACGCGGTCTCATCCCTTCTGGGCGCCTGCGGCGTCCAAACTCGCTAATTTCAATAGAATCGTGCTTGGGTATTCCTTGGATCAACCAGGGCTTCTGGAATCTCCAGCTCGCTCCGCCAATTGATACAGCCTCGGAAAAAAAGGGCCCATAGGTTGACCTGCACACATTTGATGTGAGATATTCTTGGTTCGTGAATCCCGAATAACGAATATCTTATGATCCTGAAGCCACAAGATGTGCTCGTACTATTGAAGCTGGTCGCAATGGGGCGTTCGGCGTGGACCTACAATGAGCTCGCAGTCGAACTCGGTATGAGCCCGTCAGAGGTTCATGCTGCAACCAGGCGAGTTATATCCGCCGGCCTCGCTGTGCGAGAGGACAACGAAGTACGCCCCAATATCCGGAATCTTGAGGAATTCCTCGTGCATGGATTGCGTTACTTTGCTATTCCGGAAAGAGGTGCAAGTACTCGCGGCATACCCACTCTGACAAGCGCCCCGCCACTTGATGACAGCTTCGCCGCATCAGGAGAGATTGCAGTATGGCCAGATCCAGAAGGGGATCATCGAGGTGAAGCATTTTCCCCTCTTTATCGTTCAGCCCCCACTGCGGCCCGCCGGGATCCGAAGCTTTATGAGCTATTGGTTCTCGCTGACGCCCTGCGCGGCGGGCGTACGCGTGAGCGTCAGTTGGCTGCCAAGATGATAAAAGAGCGCCTTCATGCCTACAGTTAGAGATCAAAATCCGAATATCGAGTTCCTGGAGATTGCGGTTGATGCTCTGGGCACACTGACTGATGAATTGGTCTTTCTGGGAGGATGTGCTACCGCCCTCCTCCTCACGGACCCTGCGGCCCCGCCGGTCAGAGTGACGCGAGATGTTGATGTGATTACCGAGGTTACCTCCTTGGTGGAATACCATCGACTATGTGAGCAACTGCGCGAACGAGGGTTTCAGGAAGACCCGACAGACGGTGCCCCTGTTTGCCGCTGGACAGGTCACGGAATTCTTTTGGATGTCATGCCGACCGATCCGACGGTGTTGGGATTTGCAAATGAATGGTACGACCCAGCCATCAAGACTGCGAAGGATCATGTGCTCGCTAACGGTCGAACCATACGGCTGGTTGCAGCCCCCTATTTTCTCGCGACAAAACTTGTCGCGTTCAACGACCGCGGGAATCAAGACTATGTGGCGAGCCACGATCTGGAAGACATCACCAGTATTCTCGACGGCAGACCACAACTCGTTGCTGAGGTTCAAGATTCAGAGGAAGAATTGAAGCACTACCTCGCTGGCCGATTTGCGGCACTTCTGGAAGATTCTCAATTCCGTGAAGCCCTGCCCGGCCATCTTCCTGGTGATACGGCTAGTCAGGCCAGATTGCCAAAACTAGTATCGCGAATCGAAGTTATTGCCGGGAGATGCTGAGGTACAGTGCATCTGTGTACCAGAACTGTACCTCGCCCCAACTGAT
This sequence comes from Gammaproteobacteria bacterium, assembly GCA_024277915.1. Classification (GTDB taxonomy): domain Bacteria; phylum Pseudomonadota; class Gammaproteobacteria; order Steroidobacterales; genus JAJRUG01. The sequence goes on along the minus strand of JAJRUG010000032.1, from coordinate 1,559 downwards.
TGTTCGATCTCTTTAATATCCAGCCAAAATACTTTGCTTATATCTTATTGTATTTATTAGTTATTTGGCGGAGGGAGAGGGATTCGAACCCCCGTGGGGCTTGCGCCCCCCACTGACTTCGAGATCGTTATAAATCAATAACTTATTGAAAAGGTTAGGTTAGGCAAGTTGAGGTACAGTAACACGAATTTCAGTGAATTCATCAGGTTAGCAGAGGTCCGTGGAGGGTATGGCAACTTGGCACTGTACCTCTACTGTACCAATCTGAAGTGCGCAACTGTGGCAAGGTCCGGGCGTCCGTACTCTCAATACAACGCCTCAAGCCACATAGAGTGTTTCCAGATTAGCTGTACGCTTTCCAGGAAATAGGGGTTGGTAATAGCTGCTGATGACACGAGTTCGATGCGGTGATTCAAGACTGCACGCAATCTGCCTCTGGCTACTCGTTCCAGTCGTCACCCGGCATAATCCGGCGCATGAATTCATCGAACAACGGTACGGTAAATGCCGTATCCCCGTGGTTCGGACTCCAAACCATTCCCTTCACAATCAGTTGCGAGCGTGTCGGTGCAAGCGAAGTTACATCCCTGCGCAGGACATCCGTAATTTCACCTGAACGATGCGGCCCGGGTCCGAGCTCTGCCATCGCCCGCAGATAACGCTTTTCCAATGGCGTCAGCCGGTCGAAGCGCACGCGGAAAAAACTTTCGTCCAGCGCGGCAACTGTCATTGTCGAAGCGTTCTCAACGTCTTCGAGGGAAATGGGAGATTCATCGGCCTGTTCCCAGGCATGTTTGCCCCATTCCTGCAAAAAATACGGGTACCCGTGCGTTGCATCGATGATACGTTGCAGACCATCTTCAGCGATATCCACTCCCTCCGCTGCAGCCGGCTTGACTATCGCATCGCGGGCAGCATCCGCGGGCAAGGGACCAATGCTCGGAAAATCAAATAACCGCTCGGCATAGGATTTAGCACTGCCCATCCGACCACGCAGCTGCGGCAGCCCCGCGCCCACGAGCACGACGGGCAACCGTCTCTGGGCGGCTCGATGTAGTGCGGTAATCAATGCAGCCAATTCATCTTCTTCGACGTATTGCAGCTCATCGACAAATAGCACTAATGCGGTGCCAGCCTCTTTTGCTGCCAAGCCCGCTGCCTCAAGAAGATCCTGCAAATCCTGCTCAAGATCGCCATTGTCCGCGAGTCCCGGTTCCGGCTCAAAATCCAGACCGACTTCAATGTCCTGATACTTCACCTTGAGTGCCCCGGCAAAACCAGCGAGAGCACGCAAGGCACGGCAGGCAAGTTCCTGCGCCGACTCATTTCGGGACAAGCGCAACAACGCAGTGCGCAACTGGGGTGCCAGAATTGCTGGCAACGACCTGTTCTCCGGCGCTTCCACCCACAGTGTATGGATGCCCGCCGCTTCGGCATCCTCACGCATCTGGCCCAACAATACCGTCTTGCCCACACCACGCAGGCCCACCATCAGTACACTTTTTGTGGGCCGCCCGATTCGCACCCGTTCCAGCGCGATCCGTACAGATTCACGCAAT
>JAJRUG010000031.1 GCA_024277915.1 Gammaproteobacteria bacterium | reverse complement strand
TGAAAAAATTGCCGATTGAACACTTCTAGACAGCACCCCTAGGCCACTTTTCGGGCTTTGACTTCCAGGTGTATCCCCTCCTGCTCCTGCAGATAACCGATCACCGCAAACAGATTGCTCGCCTGGGGATTCCCTTTCGGACCGAACATGCGCATGAGACTCTTGCTCGACTTGTCAAAAACCTGGGACAGTTCTTCGAACCCGATAGTCGCGTTGATATAGTCGCGCAGTACCGCCCTGCCGGTATCGACATCACCGGCGACCAGGCATTCGACCCCTTCTTGCAACAGGGCCTTGCGAAACGCTGGATCCCGTTGGGCGCATGCCTGAATGGTGTCCTTAAAATCTTTCGTCAGCGCTATCACTGCATCTCTGCCTCCCTACGCAATGAGGCAGCCTCTAACCTCTGTCGTTCGCCCTAATGGTAGCATTCATACTACCTTTTGTAAGACAAAATTGACCCCAGTTCAGGTGGTGAGGCGACATCGTTAGGTAGCCCTCTATTGAATAGGTGGAGCACAACGTATTCAGGAGACCGTATCCACAAGCATCATCAGCAACAGATCATGCTCAACAGCGCACGCGCCCTGCTCATACCAACATAGTGAAGCGAACGCAAGGTCTCGATATACCCAGGTCTGGGCATATCGACAAGAACAACTACCTCGCTCTCAAGCCCTTTAAAATCCTCAATCTGCGCAAAGCCAATAGCATGACGATTCATGTTACGAGGTGAGGCATCGTCAAGAACGGAAATTGAATCTTGCAATCGTTTGGTAAGAGAAGACACCCAGGATTGCGCATACGGAACGCGTGACAGGATGACGATATCTCCTGGATTGAATCCCTCACCACCCACTAGGTCGCGCAGTTCCTTCTCTAGAGCTTGGATAGCACTGTCTGCATCCGCGACACGAACTTCACGTACCGCAGGACCATCACCAACACCTGAATTACCTACATCAGCATCTAGATCACCTTGTATCCGTTGCAGGATCGGCAGTGAGTTCCGACAATTCGTCTTCAGCGGTATTCGCACTGGGCAAATACTTTCCAGATAATCATAGGCATCAGGCTCATAGGAGCCGCACAGACCGGATTGATTATTGGCGTCGTGAAAAAAGCACCAAAGGCCTTCGCTTATGCCACCATATAAACAGCTATCTAACTGGGCCAGCGCCTCCATATTCAATATGTCCTGACCTTCATCAACGATCAATGCATCGAATTTTTCTATGCTGGCACGCTTGGCGGCAATATGAATCGACTTTGCCAGGCTGACAGTCAGCCCGGGCACAGCGTTCCGTTCAAGAAAACGCTTGAGCCATGGTGAATGACAGGCCAGCGCGGTTTTTATTCCAGATGCGCCCCAGCGCTTCGCCAGTTCAAGCGCCAGCATTGTTTTCCCTGTCCCAGCACCTCCGGAACATATTACCCGCGGGTTGGCTTCGACGACATCGATCAACCTCAGCTGATCCTCTGTCAGGCGAGCAATACGCGTTTCGACCTCATGGGCCGAAACATGCAATGGCACAACAGCCTCGAAATCGGGTCGCAAGTGTTGCTGCAATACATTCAACTGCGAAGGGGTTGCGGCAGTCTTGCGAGTATCCTTCGCACGCCAGTATCTAATAAATCGTTCCAGCCACTTTTCGAACTGCCTGAAGTCCCGACCGTCAGCGAAAACGGCGCGATCCCACTCCGCGCTATCGGGAAGTTGCTCGACATCCGGCATTACTACACCGTAACCGACCACAAAAACATTGGAGAGAGAAGCGGGAAGCTTTCCACGCAAACCATGCAGAGCCCCCTCCGCTTGTTTGAACGGTGACTCCCGCAATCGCTTGGTTTCACCATATCGATTCGTGGTTTCCCAGATGCCATCATGGCAGGATACTCCGCCACCTTTGATCTCCAGCACGAAAAGGCCATCTGGCCCGCATATAACAAAGTCTATTTCTCCAAACCGCTTGTACTCATGCCGCGGAAGATTGAGTGAATGCATAGCAAACCAACCATTCTGGTCTGGCTTGGAAAATGCCGCGCGCAGCTGGTCAAACATACGTATTTCCGCATTGCTGTTGGTACCCAGGGGCTGGCTGGGAATCATTCGCATGATGAACCGTTTCCATTTGTCTTTTCTTCGATTTCTTGCAAACTTACAAGTTGCTTACGCACTTCGGATTCGATCTGGCGAGCAATCGGCGGCCATTGTCCCAAACGGTGCAGCAATTTGGCCTCATCCACGTCTTCCATAACAGTCGTTACCCTACCCGGCAACACTACCTGCAAGCCTTTTCGTTCAAAGCTTTCAGGCAAGTCACCCTCCGCCAGAGTGATGCGTGTCTGAATACAATCGTTCCAGTTGCATTTACTCGCAAGTTCTACGGCTACGCCCATCTTCCTGCTATTCCAGTCACCGCTTGGTGAAGTAAAAAGTTCTCTCAAGGGTTTTGGGTATGGCGGTGCATCCATGGCAAAGTTATCACTTCGTTTCCGGTGCTCAGCATCTGCCATCCGAAAGGCCACGTAAGCAGACAGATCCGGATCGCGCAGCTCCTTGGGCAACTGTAGCCAGCTATCGCGCACGCCGAACAGAATTCCAGCAGCAAGGTACTCCGCATCGTTCAATAACGGATGTGAAAACTCCAGCAGATCCGTGCAATGCTCGCGTAGGCAGAACAATAGTAGAGATCTTGATAAAGACCCTTGATGCCGCTCAAATAGTTCGGTGACTGTTCCACCACCCAGGCCGAGGGAACCGCGCATATCCGCGATCAATCGTTCCAGACGTGGCCGGTATTCCATTTCTCGCAGCAGGTCAAGCTGATTCTCCAAATACGCCAGCGCCACATCGATGGGCGTTTTCGGACGTTCCTGCGCCTGCGCGGTACAAAGCGATTGGATAACGCCCCAAAAGAGCC